>QKGW01000433.1 GCA_003250275.1 Alphaproteobacteria bacterium | reverse complement strand
CTGCTCGGTGATGTCCTGGGTCGCCTTGGCGGTCTGGTTGGCGAGGGTCTTGACCTCGCCCGCGACGACGGCGAAGCCCTTGCCCGCCTCGCCCGCGCGCGCCGCCTCGATCGTGGCGTTGAGGGCGAGGAGATTGGTTTGGCTCGCGATGTCGGAAATCAGGTTGATCACCTCGCCGATGCGCTGCGCCGCAGCGGCGAGCACGCCGACGCGAGTGTTGGCGGTTTCGGCGTCGGCGGCGGTTTCCCGCGCGTTGGCCGAGGCGTCTTGCACCTGCGAGGCGATCTCTCCGATCGAGGCGGTCAGCTCTTCCGATGCCGAGGCGACGGTGTCGACGTTGCGCGAGGCCATGTCGGAGGCGTCGCGCACGGTGCGCGCCTCGTTCGAGGTGCGCTGCGCGTTCTCGCCCATCACCCGGGCAAGCTCGGTGAGGTTGCGCGCGGTCATCGAGGTGCTGCGCAGAACCTCGCCGACGGCGTTCTCGAAATCGTCGGCGAGCTTGTGCATCAGCGCTTCGCGGTCGGCGGCCTGGCGCGCCTCCGCCTCGGCGGCGTCGGCGGCGAGGCGCTGGCGGTCCTTGGCGTTGTCCTTGAACACCGCGACCGCGTGCGCCATTTCGCCGATCTCGTCGTTGCGGTCGCGATAGCCGATTTCGGCATCGAGGTCGCCCTCGGCGAGGCGGCGCATACTCGTGGTCATCGCGGTGATCGGGCGCGCCACCTGGCGCACCACCCAGGCGGAGGGAATCACGATGAGCAGCAGGAATACCGCGGCGACGCCGACGAGCTTCCAGGTCACCGCCGCGACTTCGGTGTCGATGTCGTCGACGTAGAGGCCGGTGCCGATCATCCAGTTCCACGGCTTGAACGCCACAGTGAAGCTGATCTTCGGCTCGGGCTTCGGCGAGCCGGGCTTTTCCCACAGGTAGCGGGTGATGCCGTGGCCCTTGCTCGCGGTCTGCGCCATGAAGTCGCGGACGATGAAGAAGCCGTTGGCGTCCTTGAGGTCGACGAGGCTGTTGCCTTCGAGCGCGGGCTTCGGCGGCACCATCACCGCGATGCCGTCCTGGGTGTAGATGTAGATGTAGCCGTCGGTGCCGTCGTAGCGGGCGTCGCGCAGCGCCGCGATCGCCGCGGCCTTGGCGTCGGCTTCGGTCATCCGGCCCGCCGCGGCTTCACCCTGGAAGCGCTGGACGGCGGAGGCGGCGGTCTCGGTGACGCTGCGGATCTTCTCGATCCGGTCTTCGAGCATCACCCCGCTGACGAGGTGACGCGCGAATAACGTCAATGCCGCAAAACCGAGCGCGGTGACGAGGATCGGGATCCAGACTTTCTTCGCAATGGTGAGCTGCGTAGCCATTCGAAGCACCTCTCTAGGCCGCCATTCGCGGTGCAGCGAGAGGCGGCAGGGCCGTTTTTGTCGATATCACGATCCTATCATAAATCGAGTCGCGTACGCCTTTCAAAGTTGCGGGAATTCAGCCGCCGGTGATGTATCCGAGCTGCTCGGGCAGCCACAGCGCGATGCCCGGGAAGGCGATGACGAGGCCGATCGCGAGCGCCATCGACACCACGAACCACATCACCCAGCGGGTCGTCGCCTCGATGCTGACGTCGCCGACCTTGGCGGTGACCATCAGGTTGACCGCCACCGGCGGGGTGAACTGGCCGATTGCGATGTTCATCGCCATGAGGATGCCGAACCACGTCGGATTCCAGCCGAAACGGTCCATCAGCGGGATCAGGAGCGGCAGGGTGATGAGGTAGATCGAGATGCCGTCGAGCACCATGCCCGCGAACAGCAGCACCACCATCACCAGCAGCAGCACCACGGTGCCGTTGTCGGAAAGACCGAACATCAGCTTTGCGCCCTCGTCGAAGGCGCCGAGGGTGCTGCCCGCCCAGGCGAAGATGCCGGCGAGCGACATGATGATGAGGATCACCGCCGAGGTCTGCGCGGAATCGACGAAGGCGCGGTAGATGTCGTTCCAGGTGAGGGTGCGGTAGACGACGAGGCCGACGAAGAGGCCGTAGGCCACCGCCACCACCGCCGCCTCGGTGGGCGTGAACGCGCCGGTGCGCAGGCCGCCGAGGATGATCACCGGGGCGAGGAGGCCGGGCAGGGCGGAGAGGAAGGCCTTGCCGAGGTGGGGCCGATCGACGTCTTCCTGCGAACCGAAGTTGTAGCGCGCGGAGAGCCAGAGGGTCGGCAGGATCACCGAGAGACCGGCGAGCAGGCCGGGCAGCACGCCGCCGGCGAACAGCGCGCGGAGATCGAGGCCGGGGACCATGATCGAGTAGACGATCAAGGCGATCGACGGCGGGATCAGAATCGCGGTCGAGGCGGAGGCGGCGATCACGCCGGCGGAGAAGCCGCGCGGATAGCCTGCCTTGGCCATCGAGGGGATCATCACGGTGGCGACCGCGGCGGCGTCCGCCGGGCCGGAGCCCGACATCCCGCCCATCAGGAGGCACACCAGAACCGCGACGACGGCGAGGCCGCCGCGGCGCGGGCCGACCACCGCCGAGGCGAAGTCGACGAGCTTCTGCGCCACGCCGGAGCGCTCGAAGATCATCCCGGTGAGGACGAACAGCGGGATCGCGATCAAGGGATACTTGGCGACGCCGTTGTAGGTGTTGGTGCCGATGGTGCCGAGGGCGTAGGTGTCGAGGCCGCAGAGAATGCCGACGACGCCCGCGAGGCCGAGCGACACCGCGATCGGCACGCCGGCGATGAGCAGCACCACGAAGCTCAGGAGCAGCGCGAGAGAGGCGTCCATCAGGCGTCTCCCCCGTGGCGGAACAGGCGGTTGAGGCGCCCGGCGATGCGCACGAGGATCCAGCCCGAGAGCAGCGGCAGCCAGATCGAGTAGATCCACGTCGGGTAGCCGAGCCCCGGCGAGGTTTCCTCGTACTGCCATTCGTCCCAGGTGAACAGCGCGCCGTAGTAGAGCACCATCGCGAACAGCAGCGCCGCGAGCAGCAGCGCGACCGCGTCGAGGATGCGGCGGCGCGGCTTCGACAGCAGGTTGCGGAAGAACACGATGCGGATGTGGCCGTCGGTCGCGAACGCCACCGCCGAGCCGACCAGCGTCATGAACACCAGCAGGAAGACCGAGAATTCCTCGGTGAACGCGAACGAAACGTCGGTGAGGTAACGGACCACCACGTTGGCGAGGCTGATCGCGCAGATCAGGGCCATGGCCAGGGCGGCGAGGGCCTCGTCGAGGCGGACCGGCCGGCCCCCTTGCGGGGGCTGGCCGTCAGGCGTACTGGAAGACAACTGAACGCTCCCGGGGTTGGGTTTACTTCTGGGCAACGGCCTGTTCGGCGGCCTTCACGAGGTCCGGGCCGATCTTCTTCGCCCACTCGGCGTAGACGCCGCGGGTCTTCTTCACGAACGCTTCGCGCTCCTGCGGGGTGAGCTCGGTGATGGTGACGCCCTCGGCCTTGATCTCCTTGAGCGCCGCTTCGTCGCCCTCGCGCGAGGCCTTGATGCCGACCGCGCCGGCGTCGATCGCCGCCTGACGCAGGAGCTTCTGGTCCTCGGGGGTGAAGCTCTCCCACACCCGCTTGTTGACCGCGAAGATCAACGGGTCGTTCACGTAGTTCCAGCGGGTCATGTACTGCTGGCCGACGGTCGCGATCTTGGCGATCTTGAACACCGAAATCGGGTTCTCCTGGCCGTCCACCGCCTTGGTGGTGAGCGCGGGCTTGGCGTCGGCCCAGCTCATCTGCGTCGGGTTGGCGCCGAGCGCGGTGAAGATGTCGTTGTAGAGCGGCGAGCCGACGACGCGGATCTTGAGGCCGGCGAGGTCGTCCGGCGTGTGGATCTCGTGCTTCGAGTTGGTCACCTGGCGGAAGCCGTTCTCCGCCCAGCCGAGCGGCTCGACGCCGCGCTTGCGCAGGATCGCGAAGAGTTCCTTGCCGACCGGGCCCTGGGTGATGCGGTCCATCGCGGCGTAGTCGGGCATCAGGAACGGCATCGAGAAGATGTTGAGTTCCTTGACCTGCGGCGACCAGTTGATGGTCGAGCCGACTGCCATGTCGATGATGCCCTGACGCATCGCCGCGAACTCCTTGGTCTGGTCGCCCGAGACCAGCTGGGAGTTCGAATAGATCTTCAGATTGATACGGCCCTGCGAACGCTCCTTGACCAGCTCCACCCACTTGTCGGCGGCGATGCCCCACGGGAACGGCGCGGGCAGCACGGTCGACACGGTGTACTCGGATTTGTATTCGGCGGCGATCGCGGGCGCCGCGAAACACGGTGCGGCGATCGCGGCAATTGCCGCGACGGCGAGCTTGCGGAAATGGTGCATACGGGAAGTCCTCCTGAGGCGCGGCTTCGTTTCGCGGCCGCATCGATAAACTGTTTCGCCGACAAGCAGCGGACGTTCTTTTTGCCCCAGGAAAAGGAAATATTCAACCGTGGACTAGGCCGTATTTATCTAAAAGTTTCGAGATTCCCCTACGGGAGGATTTCGATGCGGTCGCGCCCGTTGGCCTTGGCGAGATAGAGGGCGGCGTCGGCGCGGCGGAGGAGGGGATTTTCGGTGTCGTCGCCCTCGGAAATCGCGGTGAGGCCGATGCTGACCGTCGCACCGACGGCGGACGCCGCGTGCCGGCGCGTGGCGTCGATCAGGCGTTCGAGCGCGCGTCCGGCGTCGCCGAGGGCGGTCGCGGGCATCAGGATGCCGAACTCCTCGCCGCCGAGGCGGCCGAAGCAGTCGCATTCGCGCATCCGGCGGCGGCAGGCCGCGGCGAAGCCCTTGAGCACCGCGTCGCCGACCGCGTGGCCATGGGTGTCGTTGATCAGCTTGAAATGGTCGAGGTCGAGCATCGCGAACGCGAGCGGCGTGCGCGCCTGCCGCGCGCGGCGGAACTCCTGGTGAAGAATCGAGAGGAATTTCCGCCGGTTGCAGGCTCCGGTGAGAGAATCCGTGCTTGCGATCGTCTTGAGCTTGCGTTCGAGGGTCTTGCGCCGCGTCGCGTCGTGGATGAACGAGATCAGCGCGACCTTGCCGTCGTAGAGGATCGGCCCGCTGTAGACGTCGACCTCCTGCACCGTGCCGTCGGCGAGGCGGTGGCCGAACTCGAAGTGATGCCGCCGCGCCGACACCGCGAGGCGGACCCGCTTCGCGATCTCGGCCTGGCTCAGGGTGTTGATCTCGCGGATGTTGCGGGTGAGCAGCTCGGTGCGGCTGCGGGCGTAGCGGCGCACCGCCGCGTCGTTGGCGTCGAGGATGTCGCCGGTTTCGGGGTCGAGGATGAGGATCGCCGCGTGGTGGACGTTCATCAGCGCGTCGACGCGCGCAGCGAGCATCCGGTTGGCGCGGACGAGGCTCTGGCGCTCCGCGAGCAGCGCGGCGACGGTCTCGTCGGGATCGGGCGCCGTTGCCGGTGCGTCCGGCATCGTGGCGATCTCGCTCATGATTCCCTCGTTTCCCCCGCGGGTTGCGCGACCCTGGCCGGGAGAGGCCGCGCGGCCATGGTTCAACTGGCGGATATCTTTCGATCATCCCTCCGGATGCGCGCGACGGGAAGCACTTTTTTGCACGAGTAAGTTGTCGCCGCCGCGCGTGCCCGAATTCCTTGCGCGGGGTCGCGGAGATCTTGGCGTATGAAGATTTTCTGATGTTCGGGAAGCGGTTGACGGCGTCTTGTCGCCGACCCGATGAGCCCCCATTGTCGAGAGGGCAGTTACCACACTTTTGCAGGGGGGATAGGTCGGTATGCTAGGCGGGACGATCCGCGCCGTCGGTTTCATCGGGCTCGGCATCATGGGCGGCAACATGGCCGGCCACATCCAACAGGCGGGCTACGCGCTCCACGTGCACAACCGCACCCGCGCCAAGGCGGAGCCGCTGATCGCGCGCGGCGCGGTGTGGCACGATACCGTGGCGGACCTCGTCGCCGCGTGCGACGCGGTGATCACCATCGTCGGTTATCCCGTCGACGTGCGGCAGGTCTACCTCGGCGAAACTGGGCTGATCGCCAACGCGCGGCCGGGCACGCTGCTGATCGACATGACCACCTCGAACCCGTCGCTCGCGCGGCTGATCGCGGATTCGGCGCGCCTGCGCGGCGTCGCGTCGCTGGACGCGCCGGTCTCGGGCGGCGAGGCGGGGGCCAAGGACGCGCGGCTCGCGATCATGGTCGGCGGTGCGGCGGAAGAGGTCGCGCGCGCGATGCCGCTGTTCGAGGCGATGGGGCGGACGATCCGCCATCTCGGCCCGGCGGGCGCGGGGCAGCACGCCAAGGCGGCCAACCAGATCCTCGTCGCCGCGATGCTGATGGGGATCGCCGAGAGCGTCGCCTACGTCAAGCGCAGCGGCCTCGAACCCGCCGCGGTGCTGGAGGTCCTCGGCGCCGGCTCGGCGGCGAGCCCGCTGCTCTCGGTGCAGGCGCCCAAGATGATTGCGGGTGATTACGCCGCGGGCTCCCACGTCCACCATTTCCTCAAGGACATGGGCATCGCGATCGAGGAAGCCGCGGCGATGGGCCTCGACCTTCCCGCGCTCGATCTTTCGAAATCGCGCTTCGAGGAGCTGACCGCGCTCGGCTACGGCACGGACGGCACCCAGGCGCTGTCGCGGCTCTATGAGGACGACCTTGGATCGTGATCGCGCGCCGCTGCTCGCCCTGTTCTCCGATTTCGGCACCACCGGGCCCTACGTCGGCCAGGTGATGGCGGTGTGGGCCGCGGAAGCCCCCACGGTGCCGCGCATCGAGTTGTTCTCGCAATCGCCCGCGTTCGACGTCGAGGCCGGAGCGCACCTGCTCCATGCCTTCACCCGCCGCCTGCCGCGCGGCAGCGTGGTCGAGGCGGTGGTCGATCCGGGCGTCGGCGGCGCGCGCGGCGTGGCGGTGGTGCAAGCCGACGGCTTGTGGTTCGTCGCGCCCGACAACGGCCTGCTCGCGATCGTCGCGGTGCGCGCCGCCGCCTGCCGCGCCTGGCGCGTCGACTGGCTGCCGGAGGGCGAGATTTCCCAGACGTTTCATGGGCGTGACGTGTTCGCGCCGATCGCCGGGCGGCTCGCCCGCAGCGGCGTTCCGCCCGAACCGGCGAGCCCGCTGGCGCTCGCCGACCTCGCGCACGGAATCGCCGATCCCGCCGTCCGGGTTGTGCTGGTCGATCCGTTCGGCAACTTGATGATCGGAATGCGGGCATCGTCGGTGCCGCGCGAGGCGCGTCTGGAGATCGCCGGAGAGGTGTTCGGGTACGCGCCCCGGTTCGAGGCGGTGCCGCCCGGAGAGCCGTTCTGGTATGCGAATGCCAATGGTTTGCTTGAGATCGCGGTCAACCAGGGCAGCGCCGCGCGGCGATTCTCCGCCGCCGTGGGAACGCCGGTGCGGATCCGGGCGTAATTTCGACAAATACTCCAAATGCGTGATTTTCCGTTTCGGAATCTACGCTTCGGATGATATGAGCCCCATGGGCGGTTTCCCGTTGGGGGGCGAAACCGTGCCGATTGCATCGAGGAGCGATGAGATGACATGGTTCGAGAACTTGCGCCTGTCGCGCAAGCTGATGGCGGTGTTCGCCGCCATCGTGGTGCTGGTGGGGACTCTCGGGGGGCTTTCGGTACTCGAAGTCAGGCAACTCGGCAAGGCGACCGACGATCTCGCCGGCAACTGGATGCCGAGCGTCAACAGCGCGCGCAAGATGCAGTACGAGATGCAGGCGCAGCGCACGGTGCTTTATCAGCTCATCAGTTCGTCGTCCGCCGACGACATCAAGCGCTTCGCCGACCGCATCGAGATGTACGAGAAGCGCATCGGTGAATCGACCGCGACGTCGCGCAAGCTACTGTCGAGCGCGGAGGAGAAGGCGGTGTTCGAGCACCTCGTCGAGCGCCGCGAGGCGTTCTCGCGGCTTCTGGGCGAGATCGTCGCGCTCGCTAAGGAGGACAAGGACCAGGACGCGCTCAAGCTCACCACCGGCCCGGCGCGCGACCTCGCGCTCGAAATCGCGGCGGACGCCGACAAAGTGGTCGCGATCAACGAAAAGGGCGCCGCCGCTTCGGTCGCGCAGGCCGACGCGGTGCGCGACCAGGCGATTCTGATGGTGCTCGCGCTGCTCGGCGTGGTGACGGCGGTCGCGATCGGCGCGGGCCTGATGTTGCAGCGCGGC
>QKGW01000544.1 GCA_003250275.1 Alphaproteobacteria bacterium | reverse complement strand
CGACGCGCACCAGCGTCGCACCCAGGCTCACCGCGATCGGGTAATCGTCGCTCATTCCCATGCTCAGTTCCGCGAGGCCGTGGCGCGCGGCGATCTTGCGCAGCAGGGCGAAGTGCGGCGAGGGTTCCTGCCCGACCGGCGGGATGCACATCAGGCCCGCGATTTCGAGCTTCCAGGCGTCGCGGCAACGGTCGAGGAAGGCATCGGCTTCCTGCGGCAGCACGCCCGCCTTCTGCGGCTCGCAGCCGGTGTTGACCTGCACCAGGAGGCGCGGCAGGGCGTGGCCTTCGTCGCGCAGGCGCACCAGCGCCTCCGCGAGCTTCGGGCGGTCGAGGGTGTGGATGACGTCGAACAGCGCCACCGCCTCCTTCGCCTTGTTGCTCTGCAACGGCCCGATCAGGTGCAGCTCGACGCCTGGATACGTCGCCTTGAGCCCGGGCCACTTGCCCGCCGCCTCCTGTACCCGGTTTTCGCCGAACACCCGGTGGCCGGTCTCGAGCGCGGCGGCGACGATTTCCGCGCCATGGGTCTTCGACACCGCGACGAGGCGCGCCGCCTCGGGGGCACGGCCGCAGGCTTCCGCCTCGGCAGCGATTCGCGCCTTCACCGCGCGCAGGTTTTCCGCGATAGTGGCTTGCACGGACTGAGGTCCTTCGGTCTGAGAGGTTCCGGTGCGCACCATAGCAACCGTCGCGGCGCGGCTCAACGCCCGCGCGCCCGCACTCCCCGCGCTGATCGCGCTCACCGACGCCGCACGCCGCCCCGACGCCCGCGCGCTCGCGCTGCGTCTGCCGCGCGGCGCGGCGCTTCTCGAACGCACCGGCAATCTCGACGACGCCCTCGCGCGCCTGTGCCGCCGCCGCGGCGTGCTGCTGATCGCCGCCTCCGGTGCGCCTGCGCTCTACACCCGCGACCTCGCCGCCGAACGCGCCGCGATCGCCGCCTGGCGGCGGCGCGGCGGCGGGTTCGCCCTCTCCGCCGCGCACACGCCGCGCGCGCTCCGCCGCGCCGCCGCCGCAGGCGCATCCGCGGTTCTGCTCTCGCCGGTGTTCCCCACCGCGAGCCACCCGGGCGCCGCGGGCCTCGGGATCACCCGCTTCCGCCTCTGGGCGCGCCAGAGCCCGCTGCCGGTCTATGCCCTCGGCGGCATCACCGCCCGCTCCGCGCGCGCGCTGCTGTCCACGCCTGCGGTCGGCATCGCCGGGATCGCCGGCGTTCCGTAAAAACGAAAAGGGCGGCCCGAAAGCCGCCCTTCCGCATTTCGCCGAAGCGAGATCTTAGAAGTCGAGGTGCAGACCCACGACGCCGCCGATCGCACCCTCGTTGGAGGTGCCGCCGGTCTCGGCTTCGTAGTCGGCGTAGGCGAGCTGAGCCCACACGTCCACGCCCGGGCCGAGCGCGTACTTGGCGCCGAGAGCGTACATGTCGATCTCGTCCTCGCCCTCAGCGGCAGTGCCGCGCGCGCTGGACTTGCGATAGTTGGCCGACACCGCGTACGGGCCTTCGCCGTACATCAGGCCGATATCCCAGGCGTAGCCGTCGGCAGCCGCGGCGAAGGAGTTCTCGCCCGCCGAAACGCCACGGTAGGCGCCGCCGAGGGTGAAGCCCATGTAGGTCAGGTTCAGGCCGAACGCCCAATCCTGAGCGTCGTCGGACTGGTTGCCGTTGGTGACGGTGTAGCCGGCGGTGGCGAGCAAGCCGACCGGGCCGATGTCGCGGTTGTACGACAGACCGAAGCCCCAGGCTTCGTCGAAGTCGCCCATGCGAGCCATGGTCTCGGTGTTGGTCTTGGTGGCCGAACCGGTCGACCAGCCATCGTCACCACCGGTGTTGCCCGACGGGGTGTAGGTCACGCCGAACTGCAGGCCGTACATCTCGGGGGTGAAGTAGTTGACCTTGTTGGCGTCGCCGTCGAAGCCGAGGTCGGTGAGGTTGTCGGCAACGCCCGGGTTCAGCAGGTACTGCGGAATCGCGGTATCGTCGACTTCGGTGTAGGCGGCGTTCGGCGCGGTCGCGCGCATCAGGTACGCGGCGTTGTCGGTCGAACCGAGGACCAGCTTGCCGTACTTGCCGGAAACGTAGGCGTAGGACTCGTCGATGGTGTCGTCGCCGTT
>QKGW01000241.1 GCA_003250275.1 Alphaproteobacteria bacterium | reverse complement strand
CATCAGCTCGGCGTCGATGTGCAGACGGCCGGCGGTATCGAGGATGACGACGTCGTAGCCTTCCTTGCGGGCGGTCTCCATCGCGCGCTTGGCGATCGCCACCGGCATCTCGCCCGGCACGATCGGCAAAGCGCCGACGCCCGCCTGCTTGGCGAGCTGGGCGAGCTGTTCCTGCGCGGCGGGACGGTAGACGTCGAGGGAGGCAAGGAGGACCTTCTTGCGCTCCTTGTCCTTGAGGCGGAGCGCGATCTTGCCCGAGGTGGTGGTCTTGCCCGAGCCCTGCAGGCCGACCATCAGGATCGGCACCGGCGGCACCGCCTTCAAGTCGAGCTCGGTGGCGTCGGAGCCAAGGGTCTCGACGAGGGTGTCGTGGACGATCTTGACGACCATCTGGCCCGGCGTGACCGAGCGGATGACTTCCTGGCCGGTCGCCTCCTGGCGCACCCGCTCGATGAAGTCCTTGACCACCGGCAGCGCCACGTCGGCTTCGAGGAGCGCGACGCGGATCTCGCGCATCGCGGCGTCGACGTCCGACGCCGAAAGCGTCGCGCGACGCTTCAGCTTGTCGAAAATCCCGCCCAGACGATCGCTCAGAGACTCGAACATCGGTCCATCCAAACTGCCCAAAACCCAACGCGTCCGTGCGCGAGTCTTCGCGGACGAACGGACTTCCTCGGAAGCGTCACGGGCGCACTTGGCCCTCAAGACACGGGAAGAGGCCGCAGAGATACGCAATCCCGCGGCAGGAGTCAAGCGCTAGCGGGTTCCCGCGCGGCCCCGATAGGCATATGCTGTGCGCCTCGCCCGAAGAAACCCCGCCTCCGAGATCCGCCATGCCGACCAAACGCAACCGCGTCTTCTACTGCGACGACCAGCAGGAATTCATCGACAACTTCGTCGCCTCCCACTCCAAGGAATTCGAGATCCACACCAGCCTCGACATTTCGAGCGTCAAGTCCGAGGTGCAGAAGCTGATCGACGAGGGTAAAGCGCCCGACATCATCCTCCTCGACCTCTTCCACCCCAAGGCCGGGCCGGATTTCGAGGAACGCAAGCGCCTCGCCAAGCAGAAGCTCGAGGAACTGAGCGATAAGATCCGCGAGATCCGCCCGTTCATCGACGACGCCTGGCGGCCCGAAGGGGTCGACGCGCTGCTCGAACTGCGCACGATCAGCAAGCTCGACCACGTGCCGATCCTGTTCTACACCCAGCGCGGCCTGGTGTTCCTGAGCGAAAAAAAGCTGGTCGAGATCTACGACAACGATTCCGACTGGATGCTCAAGGACAGCGAGGCGAGTTCGCCGATCACCGAGCGGGCGCGCATCAACCAGATGGTCTCGCGCTACCACGCCAACAATCGCCGCACCTTCACCCTGATGAAGGGCTTCGGCATCTTCTTCGCCTCGGCGGTGTTCACCACCGTCGTCAACGCGTTCTTCCAGGGACCGGCGACCGGCCTGCGCGACTGGATGAGCGGGCTGTTCGGCTGACCGCTCAGAGACGCCGCATCGGGATCGACCAGGCGAGCACGCAGCCCGCCGCGGCGTAGCCCGCGATCAGCAGGAACACCAGGCCGAAGCCGTGGCGCATCGCCGCCATCGCGGTATCGCGCGCCGCGGGGGCGAGGTGCGCGAGCGCGGTGGGGCCGTGCTCGACGAGCGCGGCGAAGTGTTCGGCGGCCCCGGCGTCGAACGCCGCGACCGAGGCGAACAGCAGCATCGAGACGAGCGCGGTGCCGAACGCCGCGCCGACCGAGCGGGCGAACGCGACCGAGCCGGTCGCCGCGCCGATCATCTCCGAGCCGGCGGCGATCTGCACCGTCACCTGCACCACACCCATCACGCTGCCCATCAGGAACGCCGCGACCGCGAGGGTCGCGGCGACCCCCCAGAGCGGCATCGGAACGAGCGCGAGCACCACCAGCAACGCGACCACCGGCAGCAGCGCGACGGAGGGGAAGATCGACGTCAGCCCGGTGCGGCTGACCAGCCGCCCGGTGACGAGCGAGCCCGAGCCGATGCCGATCGCGATCGGCAGCAGCAGCAGGCCGGTTTCGGAAGCCGAGGTGCCGCGCACGACGCGCAGGTAGATCGGCACGAAGGTGATCAGCGACACCAGCGCCGCGCCGTGGCAGGCGGCGAGCGCGTCGGGCCGCCAGATATCGGGGCGGCGCAGCAGGTTGAGCGGCAGGAGCGGATGCGGCGCGCGGGTCTCGCGGCGCAGCAGCAGCCCAAGCGACACCAGGGCGACGCCGCCGAGCGCGGCGACCGCCGGGGTGAACGGCGAGCCCGCCGCCTGGATGCGTTCGAGCGCGAGCAGCGCCGGCACGATGAACAGCACGAACCAGCCGAGGCCGGAAAAGTCGAAGCGGAACGGATCGCCGCCGCGCGGGCGCGCGGGGAGCCGCCGCACCATCAGCGCGGCGAAAATGCCCAGGGGAATGTTGATGAGGAAGATCGAGCGCCAGCCGAACGCCTCGGTGAGGTAGCCGCCCGCCACCGGCCCGAAGGCGTTGGAGGTGACGAACACCGCGGCGAGGTAGCCCTGAAAGCGGGCGCGCTCGCGCGGCGGCACGGTCTCGCCGATCAGGGACTGCGCCAGCGCCATCAGTCCGCCGCCGCCGAGGCCCTGGAGCACCCGCGCGAGGGACAGGGAAACCAGGGTCGGCGCGGCGGCGCAGAGCACCGAGGCGACCACCACCACGGCGAGCGCGACGAACATCATCCGGCGGCGGCCGTAGACGTCGCCGAGGCGGCCGTAGACCGGTGCCGCGACGGTGACGGCGATGAGGTAGGAGACCACGATCCAAGAGATCCGCTCGACCTCGCCGAGGTCGGCGGAGATCGCGGGCAGCGCGGTGGCGACGATGGTCTGGTCGACGACGCCGAGGAACATCGGCAGCATCACCGAGGGAAAGACGCGGAAGAACAGGCTTTTCGACGGCGCGCCGGGATCCGGTGCCGCATCTCGCGGTGCCACTTGGGACGATTCCTTCATCTGAGCCCCCACCATCTGCGCCCGTTGATGCGGGACGTCAAGGCCGTTGGTCGAACCCGGGAAGAGGTCTAGAGTTTCGTACGAAAGGAGACCGGCAATGCTCGAAGACCTTCTCGCGCCGCACGGCCTGACCGTCCTCGGCGCGTTCGCGGTGACCCCCGAGGACCGCGCGCCGGAGCTCGGTTCCGGCGCGGCGGCGCGCTTCTGCGCGGTGATCGGCAACGCCGGGCCGGGGATGTGGCGGGCGTTTTCCGCCGCGCGGCGCGACGAACCGCACCCGCTCAACGCCTGGAACCGCCGCGTCGTCGATCCGATCGCCGCGGCCCTGGGCGCGCTCGCGGTCTACCCGTTCGACGAACCGTTCCAGCCCTTCCACCTCTGGGCCGGGCGCACCGGCACGATCTTCCGCTCGCCGATGACCCCCGCGATCCACCCGGTCTACGGCACCTGGTTCGGCCTGCGCGGCGCGCTGTTCTCGGAAACCCCGCTCGCCGCCGCCGCGCCGCCCGCCGCGCACCCGTGCGACGCCTGCACCGCCAAGCCGTGCATGGCGGTGTGCCCCTCGGGCGCGGTGCAGGCCGGCGACGCCGCGCTCTGCCATCCGTGGCTCGAAAGCCACCCGGAGAGCGACTGCGTCGCGCTCGCCTGCCGCGCGCGCCGCGCCTGCCCGGTCGGGGCGGAATACGTCTACGCGCCCGAGCAGGCGCGCTTCCACATGGAGGCGTTCGTCCGCGATTTCGGCGAAGTGATGCGCAAATGGCGGAACGGCCGCACGAACGACGCGCCGCCCACGGTGTCTTAGAACTCCTTCTTCAGGAGACAACGGTCCACCGAGAACGGCCCGCCACCGAACGCCGCGAAGAGTGCGCAACCGCCCGCCCAGAACAGGGACGAGAGTTCCGCCTTCAGTTGCACCAGATGCAGAAACGCCATGCCTCCGTCGGCGAGACGCTTCATTCCGGCGGGGGTGACCAACGCGTCACCTCCGGCTTTCAGCACTTGGATGCCGGCTTCCGTCAGGAACGGGCCGCCATCATAGGGGAAGGTCACGTGGTACCAGACGGTCACCAGAAGCGTGACGGCGTTGGCGAGCGCAAACGGCCGGGTCAGCAGCCCGAGAGCGATCATCACGCCGCCGAGAAACTGCGCACCCGCCAACAGCGGCGACCAGAACCAGCCGGGATGAAAGCCGATAGCCTCGAGAAAACCGATCTGCCCCATCGGATTGGCGATCTTCGGCAGACTTTCCATCACCAAAGTCAGACCGATCACCAGCCGGAAGACCGCCCATCCGATAGGCTGGGCAAAACGATCATAGAAATTCCCCATGAACGGCAGCCACAGGCGGTCCTTCGGGGTCTCGAACGGAACGTGAGAACGCATTTGATACGACTCCCTGGAATTGGACTAATACATTCTCACATTCCCCCTCGAAACGTGACGGAAATATTGCCAAAACGCGTTCTTGGCTTATTGGCCTCTCCGGCGCGCAGTCGAGCCATGCGGGAATGTCGCTGGACTCTTGCTGAGCGCATCACTTAATAAGTGCGCATGAACACCACCGCGCCCCTTTCCGCCCTCGCCGGGCGGCGGTTCCGCAAGATGCACGGACTCGGCAACGATTTCGTCGTCCTCGACGCGCGCGCCGAGCCGCTCGCGCTGAGCGCCGCCGAGATCGCGCTGCTCGCCGACCGCCACCTCGGCATCGGCTGCGACCAGCTGATCGTGATCGAGCCGGGCGACGGCGCGGCGCAAGCGTTCATGCGCATCTACAACGCGGACTCCTCCGAAGTCTCCGCCTGCGGCAACGCGACGCGCTGCGTCGGGCGCATCCTCATGGAGGAAAGCGGCGCGGACGATGCGACCCTGCGCACCCGCGCGGGCCTGCTGCGCACCAGCCGCGCGGCGGACGGGCGGATCACCGCCGACATGGGCCCGGCGCGCCTCGACTGGGAGGAAATCCCGCTCGCGACGCCGTGCGACACCCTGCGCGTGCCGTTCACCCTCGGGCCGCTCACCAATCCGGTGGCGGTGTCGATGGGCAACCCGCACGCGGTGTTCTTCGTCCCCGACGTCGCCGCCGTCGACGTCGCGGGTCTCGGCCGCGCGGTCGAAACCGACGCGATGTTCCCCGAAAAGACCAACGTCGAGTTCGTCGAAGACCTCGGCCACGGCCGCCTGCGGATGCGGGTGTGGGAACGCGGCGTCGGCATCACCCAGGCCTGCGGCTCCGGCGCCTGCGCCACCCTGGTGGCGGCGGCGCGGCGCGGCATCACCGGCCGGGAGGGCACCGTGGTGCTCGACGGCGGCGAACTCGACATCGCCTGGGCCGAGAACGGCCACGTGCTGATGACCGGCTCCGCCACCCTCGCCTACGAAGGCACGCTCGGCGAACTGGAAACCGGAAAATGACCGACGCCATTCGCGTCGTCACCTTCGGCTGCCGCATGAACGCCTACGAGTCCGAACTCATGAAGGGCCATGCGGAAGACGCCGGGATGACCGACGCCATCCTCGTCAACACCTGCGCCGTCACCGCCGAGGCGGAGCGCCAGGTGCGCCAGACGATCCGCAAGCTGCACCGCGAGAACCCGGAGGCGAAGATCATCGTCACCGGCTGCGCCGCGCAGCTCACCCCCGAGAAGTACGCCGAGATGGACGGCGTCACCCGCGTGCTCGGCAACCGCGAGAAGCTCACCCGCGAGGGCTACGCGGCGGAGACCGCGCCGATCCACGTCACCGACATCATGACCGCGCGCGAGACCACCTCGCACATGATCGAGGGCTTCGACGGACGCGCGCGCGCCTTCGTGCAGGTGCAGCAGGGCTGCGACCACCGCTGCACCTTCTGCATCATCCCGTTCGCGCGCGGCCCGAACCTGAGCCAGCCGAAGGACGCGATCGCGGCGCAGATCCGCACCCTGATCGCCGCGGGCACGCCCGAGATCGTCCTCACCGGCGTCGACATCACCGCCTACGGCGCGGATACGCCGGAAGGCCCGCACCTCGGCCGGCTGATCCGCTATCTCCTCGACGAAGTGCCGGAGATGACGCGCCTGCGCCTCACCTCGCTCGACCCGGTCGAGATCGACGACGAAACCTTCCGCCTGCTCGTCGAGGAACCGCGCCTGATGCCGCACGTCCACCTCTCGGTGCAGGCGGGCGACGACATGATCCTCAAGCGGATGAAGCGCCGCCACCTGCGCGCCGACGTGCTCGAAGTCGCCCGCCGCCTGCGCGATGCGCGGCCCGACATCGCGCTCGGCGCCGACGTCATCGCGGGCTTCCCGACCGAGACCGACGAGATGTTCGCCAACGGCCTCGCGCTGATCGACGAGGCCGACATCACCCACCTCCACGTCTTTCCGTTCTCGCCGCGTCCGGGCACTCCGGCGGCGCGGATGCCCCAGGTCAAGGGCGACGTGGTCAAGGCGCGCGCCCGCGCGCTCCGCGACGCCGGACAGCGGCGCATGGCGGCGCTGCTCGACACCTGGATCGGCCGTACCGCGACGATGGTGGTGGAGCAGAACGGCCAGGGCCGCACCGATCATTATCTGCCGATTTCGCTCGAAGCCTTGACGCAGCCGCCCGAGGTTGGCACCGTCGCCCGGGTCAAGATCACCCGCCACGACGGCACAATGCTTTACGGAATCCCGGCATGAGCGAAAGCGAAACCTCCGGCTGGCTCGCGCGTCTGCGCCAGGGCCTCGCGCGGTCCTCCTCCAAGCTCGCCTCCGGCATCGGCGCGCTGTTCGGCCGCCGCGTGCTCGACGAGGCCGCGCTCGAGGACCTCGAGGACCTGCTGATCACCGCCGACATCGGCGTCAACACCTCGGCCCGCCTGGTCGAGGCGCTGCGCGCGCAGAAGCTCGGCCGCGACATCACCGCCGACGAGGTCCGCAACGCGCTCGCCGCCGAGATCGAGAAGATCCTCGAACCGGTGGCGAAGCCGCTCGCCTTCGACCCCGAGAAGAAACCCCACGTCGTGCTCGTCGTCGGCGTCAACGGCGCGGGCAAGACCACCACCATCGGCAAGATCGCCAAGACCCTGAAGGACCAGGGCCTCGGCGTGGTGATGGCGGCGGGCGACACCTTCCGCGCCGCCGCGGTCGAGCAGCTCCAGGTGTGGGGCAAGCGCACCGGCTGCCCGGTGATGGCGCGCGAAACCGGCGCGGACGCCGCGGGCGTCGCCTTCGACGCGCTGAAACTCGCCACCGCGCGCAAGGACGACGTGCTCCTGATCGACACCGCCGGCCGCCTGCACAACCGCAAGGAACTGATGCAGGAACTCGAAAAGATTTCCCGCGTGCTCAAGAAGCTGGTGCCCGACGCGCCGCACACCACCCTCCTGGTGCTCGACGCCACCACCGGCCAGAACGCGCACCAGCAGGTCGACATCTTCAAGGAGATGGTCCACGTCGACGGTCTCGCGATGACCAAGCTCGACGGCACCGCCAAGGGCGGCGTGGTCGTCTCGATCGCCGAGAAGCACGGCATCCCGGTGCACTACGCCGGCGTCGGCGAAAGCGCCGAGGACCTGCGCCCGTTCTCCGCCCGCGACTACGCGCGCGGCCTGATGGGCCTGCCCCTCGGCGAGTAGTTCCGCCCCCGCCCGCGGGCGGGACCGAAACCCACCGATCCGATTTCCCAGCGAGGAGACGACATCCCCCCGGAGGACGCGCCATGCCGGTGATTTCCAACGACGAGCACCTGCGCCTGTGGAGCAAGGCCAAGGACGGCCTGTGCGGCGCGGAAGTGACCTGCCGCGAGGGCAAGACCCGGTTGATCCGCGTCGAGGACGTGGTGCCGACCGAGGACGGCGCCCTCGATCACCGCCTTCGGGTGAGCATCGTCGACGCCGACGCCGCCGACGTTGCCCGCGACGACGCGCCCGGCCAGGGGATGCTGATGCTGGAGTCCCGCCCGCCCGAACCCGGCGCGCCGCACGAGGTGGCCCTGGTGCTGACCGCGTGGGAGGTGCGCCCGCGCGGCCGCGGCATCGGCGGCGCGTTCCTCGTCCGCCTCACCGCCTTCGCCGACGATCACGAAATCCCGATGCAGGTGACCAACGCGCCCGAGGGCGAAACCAAGGAGAAGCGCGACCGCTTCTGGCGGCGGCACGGCTTCTTCGATTCGACCGGATCGCACATGG
>QKGW01000272.1 GCA_003250275.1 Alphaproteobacteria bacterium | reverse complement strand
TGGGGGCGCGATGATCCTGCTCGCGGCGTTCCTCGCGTTGCTGGCGCTCGCGGCGGCATACGACGTCATGATGATGCGGATTCCCAATCTGCTCTGCGGCGCGATCGCGGCGCTGTTCGCGGTGCCCGCGAGCCTCGTCTCCGGCGTGCCGGTGCTCTGGCACCTTGCGGCGGCGGGGGCGGTGCTGGTGGTCGGTGGCGGGCTGTTCGCGTTCCGGATGATGGGCGGTGGCGACGTCAAGCTCCTCGCCGCGTGCGCGCTCTGGCTCGGGATGGACAATATGGTGCCGATGCTGGTGGCGATGGCGCTTTCCGGCCTCGTCGTGTTGCTGGTGCTCATGCCCGCACAGCGCATCGCGCGTCGCTTGCAGGAACGGAGTGAAGCCCCCGCGTGGGTGCCGAAGTCCCTGCTCGCCAAGGGGGTGCCCTACGGGGTTGCGATCGCGGCGGCGGCGGCGTTCGTCGCGGTGCGGATGCCCTCGCCGGTGTGGGCGTTCTGAAGGTTTCGGAGGCGCGCCCGTGCTTCCGCTGTGCATGAGTGGTGGGGAGACGAACGGAATGTTGGACGAGATCAAGGAACGCGCCGCGGCCACGACCGAAATCCTCGGGTTCATCGTCAGCGTCGACGGTTCGCGCCTCACCGCGGTGATGGCCAAGACCATGGGCGAGACCGCGACGGCGCTCTCGGTCGGCAATCTGGTGCGCGTCTCCGGAGCCGAATCGCAGGTCTACGGCGTCGTCTCGCGGGTCTGGTCGCCGGACCCGGAACGCCCGGTCGATAGCATCCGCCCACGCTTCGAGATCGACCTCATCGGCGAGTTGCAGGCGTCGCCGCGGCACGGGATGCCGGCGCGGTTCCAGCGCGGCGTCGCGTTCTATCCGCGCCTCGGCTCCAAGGTGGTGTTGGCGGGCGCGGCGGATTTCGCCCTGGTCTACGCCAAGCCCGAGGCCCCGACGATCCGCGTCGGCACGGTGCACAAGACCGGCGGCGTGCCCGCGCACCTTCTCACCAATTCGCTGCTCGGCAAGCACTTCGCGATCCTCGGCACCACCGGCTCGGGCAAGTCGTGCACCGTGGTGTCGATCCTGCGCGCGGTGCTCGATTCCCACGCCAACGGCCACATGATCCTGCTCGACCCGCACAACGAATACGGCGAGGCGTTCGACCAGCGCGCCGAGGTGATCCGGCCGCGCGATTTGCGCCTGCCGTTCTGGCTGATGAATCTGGAGGAGGCGATGGCGGTGCTGGTGCCCGCCGACGCGGAACGCCAGGACATCGAGGGCCGCATCCTCAAGCACGGCATCATGCACGCGCGCGCAGCGTTCGCGAAGAACTGGGGCGGCTCGACCCGCGACCTCACCGTCGACACCCCGTCGCCCTACTACCTCGAAGACCTCACCGACTACATCCAGCGCGAGATGGGCCGCCTCGACAAGGCCGACGGCTCGGTGCCCTACCGTTCGCTGCTCAACCGCATCGAGTCGCTGAGTGCCGACCCGCGCCTCGCGTTCATGTTCCCGATCACCCTGGTCGAGGACAACCTCGCCTCGATCATGGCACAGATCCTGCGCATCCCGGTGCGCGGCAAGCCGATCACCATCGTCGACCTCTCGGGCGTGCCGTCCGACGTCGTCGACGTCTGCGTGTCGATTCTCTGCCGCATCATCTTCGACTTCGCGGTGTGGTCCGACCCCGCCGACCGGGTGCCGCTGCTGCTCGTCTGCGAGGAGGCGCACCGCTACGTGCCGCAGGAGGAGAGCACCGCCTTCGGGCCGACGCGGCGCGCGGTTTCGCGCATCGCCAAGGAAGGGCGCAAGTACGGCCTCGGGCTTTGCCTAGTGACCCAGCGCCCGTCGGAGTTGTCCCAGTCGGCGCTGTCGCAGTGCAACACGATCATCTCGATGCGCCTCGCCAACCAGGTCGACCAAGCCCACGTCACCCGCGCGCTGCCCGACAGCATGGGCGGCTTGATCGCCGCGCTGCCCGCGCTCCATACCCAGGAGGCGGTGGTCGTCGGCGAGGGCGTGAGCGTGCCGATGCGGCTCCGCTTCTCCGATCTCGCGCCCGATCACCGGCCGCGCAGCGCCTCGGCGGAGTTCTCGGCGTCGTGGCAATCCGAGGTTGCCGAC
>QKGW01000227.1 GCA_003250275.1 Alphaproteobacteria bacterium | reverse complement strand
ACCTCGAACGCTTCCTCTGGCGCACTCCGGTCTCGGTGGTGTGGGAGCGCGGCGCATGACCCCGATCCTCGTTCCCGAGATCGGCGCACTCTCGCCGTGGCGGATGTACCTCGACGCCGACGCGGTGGTGCAGGCGGTGATGATCGGGCTGTTCCTCGCCTCCGCCGCCACATGGACCGTCGCGATCGCCAAGGCCTGCGCGCTCCGCGCCGCGATCCGCCGCGTCCGCGCCCTCCGCGCGGGCAAGCGGATCGCCGCACCGGAAGCCGAAATCCCCGAGATCGCGGCGCGCGAGACCGGCGGCGCGGGCGCGCTCGCGCGTGCCGAACTGGCGATATCCCGCGCCGTGCAGGCGCGCGTGCGGGGGCTGCGCGCGGGCATCGGCGCACTCGCCAGCATCGGCGCGATCGCGCCGTTCGTCGGCCTCTTCGGCACCGTGTGGGGAATCATGAACAGCTTCATCGGCATCGCCGCGAGCCATACCACCAACCTCGCGGTGGTCGCTCCCGGCATCGCCGAGGCGCTGCTCGCCACCGCACTCGGCCTCGTCGCGGCGATCCCCGCAGTGGTGCTCTACAACCTCCTCAGCCGCGGTCTCGCGGCCTACCGCGCGGCCCTCGACGACCTCGCCGCCGACGCGCTCGCGGACCTCAGCCGCGGCCTCGACGCGCCGACGCTGCGCAAGTTCGCGGCGGAGTGACCGATGGGACCGTTGCGCGACTTCGAAGCCGAGGATGAACTCCACGAGATCAACGTCACGCCGTTCATCGACGTGATGCTGGTGCTGCTGATCATCTTCATGGTCGCGGCGCCGCTCGCGACCGTCGACGTGCCGGTGGATCTGCCCGCGAGCACCGCGAAACCGCAGCCAAAACCTGAAACGCCGCTTTACGTCACCCTGCGGAGCGACGGCGCGCTGCTCGTCGGCGAGAGCGAAACCGCATCCGAGAGCTTCGCCGCCGCGCTCGACTCCGCGAGCGGCGGCGACACCGGAACGCGGGTGTTCCTGCGCGCCGACAAGACGGTCGATTACGGACGTCTGATGGAGGCGATGAACGCCCTGCGCGACGCCGGATATCTCAAGGTCGCGCTGGTCGGGCTGGAGGCGGTACGGTGAGTGAGGGCCGCTGGGGGCTGGGGCTGGCGCTCGCCGGTATCGGGCACGGCGCGGTGCTGCTCGCGGGGCTGACCTGGGCCGCGCCACCCGCCTCGACCCTCGGAGCGCCCGCGTTCGCGGTCGAACTCGCGGTGGCGCCGCCCGCGCCGCCGCCCGCGCCCGAGCCCGAACCGTCCGCCGAACCGCCGCCACTCGCGCCGCCGCGCGTCGAGGCCCCCGCACCTGCGCCGCCGCCGCCGAGACCCGCACCGAAGCCGGTGGCGAAACCGAAGCCGCGCCCCAAGCCCGACGTCGCCGCCGTCGCCCCGTCCGCGCCGCCGCCGAGCCCGCCCGCGCCCGCCAACGCGCCACAGACGCACACCGCCGCGCCGCTGCCGGGCGCGGACGCCGCGGTCAGCGCCGCGCGCGCCCGAACCTGGCAGGGCGAACTGGTGGCGCGCCTGGAACGGGAGAAGCGCTATCCGCGCGCCGCGGAACTCCGGCGGCGCGAAGGCGTGGCGGTGGTGGGGTTCGCGGTCGACCGCGAAGGCCAGGTGCTCGGCACACGCCTGGTGCGCTCCTCGGGGGTCGCGGAACTCGACGCCGAGGCGCTCGCGCTGCCCGCGCGCGCGCAGCCGTTGCCGCCGCCGCCCGATCACATGGCGGGCGAGCGGATCGAATTGGTGGTGCCGATCCGCTTCACCTTGAGGCGATGATCACATGCCCTTGAGCAGGCGGTCGACGTCTTCCTGGGAAAGGCCCTGGGACGAGGGCGCATGGGTGACGTCGCGCTCGGCGGCGGTCGCCTGCGCCTTGTCGACGTCGATGCCGGCGGGCACGGTGATGACGGTCTTGGTGCGGAGATGTTCGAGCAGGCGCTCGACCTTGCGCAGCTTCTGCCCCGAGAGGTCCTGGAAGCTGCACGCCTCCAGAATCCCTTCGAGCTTGAGGAAGCTGTCCTTGTCGGCGCGCTCCATCAACAGCTCGACGAGACCGAGAATCCGGTCGACGCCGCGCTCGGTATCGGCGATCGCGGTTTCGATCTGCTTCACCGCGGCGATAAGCGCCGCGACGACGCGGGGATCGGAAGTGTTGGTCATCCAGATCCACCCTTGCCGCCGGAGGCGCCGGGCATAACCCCTGGCGCCCGCGGCGAACGGTCAGCGCGGCGCGATCACCATGATCATCTGCCGTCCTTCCATTTTCGGGAACTGCTCGACCTTGGCAAGGTCGGCGACCTCGTCGCGGATGCGATCGAGCACCTTGACGCCAAGCTCCTGGTGGGCGAGCTCGCGGCCACGGAAGCGGAGCGTCACCTTGACCTTGTCGCCATCCTCGAGGAAGCGGCGGACCGAACGCATCTTGATGTTGTAATCGTTGTCATCGATGTTCGGGCGAACCTTGATCTCTTTGATCTCGATGACCTTCTGCTTTTTCTTCGCCTCGGCTTTCTTCTTCTGGACCTCGTACTTGAATTTTCCGTAGTCCAGAATCTTGCACACCGGGGGTTCGGCGTTCGGCGAGATCTCGACGAGATCGAGCCCGACGGCAAACGCACGGTTCAAGGCGTCGTCGCGGGTGACGACCCCGACCTGTTCCCCTTCTGCGTCGATCAAGCGGATGCTGTGAGCGGTGATGTCCTCGTTAACGCGCGGTCCGTCCTTGGCAGGATTCGCGCCCATCGGTGGCCTGGCTATGAATCGCCTCCCTTCGAATGACGGGGCCAGGCGTGGCGCGCCGGCCCCCGGAAATTGCGCGAGCGGGGCACGTCCCCCTTCGGGGGACGCCCGCCGCGCGTGTGAATTGTCGCCAGATTACCCCAAGTCCGGGGCTTTGGCTTCGGCCCTGAGTTTAGCTTGAGCCTCCGCGAGCGCAAGGACTTCTTGCTTATCGGAGCCCAGGCGGCGCAAGGCGACGGTGCGGTTTTCCGCCTCGCGGCGGCCGACCACGACGATCACCGGAACCTTGGCGAGCGAATGCTCACGGACCTTGGCGTTGATCTTCTCGTTGCGCAGATCGGTCTCGACGCGCAGGCCGGCGGCGCGCAGCTCGGCCGCGACCTCCTCGGCGTACTCGTCGGCGTCCGAAACGATCGGCGCGACCACCGCCTGCACCGGCGCGAGCCAGAGCGGGAAGCGGCCCGCGAAGTTCTCGATCAGGATGCCGAGGAAACGCTCGAAGCTGCCGAGCACCGCGCGGTGCAGCATCACCGGGCGCTTCTTCTGCCCATCCTCGGCGACGTAGGCCGCATCGAGGCGCTCGGGCAGGACGAAATCGACCTGCAACGTGCCGCACTGCCAGTCGCGGCCGATCGCGTCCTTGAGCACGAATTCGAGTTTCGGCCCGTAGAACGCGCCCTCGCCCGGATTGAGCGTGGTTTCGAGCCCGGCGGCCTTCGACGCTTCGAGCAGCGCCGCCTCGGCCTTGTCCCAGGTCTCGTCGGTGCCCGCGCGCTTCGCCGGACGGTCGGAGAACTTCACCCGCACCTCGGTGAAGCCGAAGTCCTGGTAGACCGCCTTGAGGAGATGGCAGAACGCGATCGTCTCCGAGGTGATCTGGTCCTCGGTGCAGAAGATATGGGCGTCGTCCTGGGTGAACGCACGCACGCGCATGATGCCGTGCAGCGCGCCCGAGGGCTCGTAGCGGTGGCACGAGCCGAACTCGGCCATGCGCAGCGGCAGGTCGCGGTAGCTCTTGATCCCCTGGCGGAAGATCTGCACGTGGCAGGGGCAGTTCATCGGCTTGACCGCGAGGTGGCGGTCGTCCTGGGTCTTGATCGTGAACATGTTCTCGGCGAACTTGTCCGCGTGGCCCGAAGCCTCCCAGAGCGAATAGTCGACCAGCTGCGGCGTCTTCACCTCCTCGTAGCCCGCGGCTTCGAGGCGGCGGCGCATGTAGGCGGTGACGGTGCGGTAGAGGGTCCAGCCCTTGGCGTGCCAGAACACGCTGCCCACCGCCTCTTCCTGCTGATGGAACAGGTCCATCTCGCGGCCGATGCGGCGATGGTCGCGCTTCTCCGCCTCTTCGAGCATGGTGAGGTAGGCGTCGAGGTCCTTCTTGCTCGGCCAGGCGGTGCCGTAGATGCGCTGCAGCATCTCGTTGTCGGACTTGCCGCGCCAATACGCGCCCGCGACCTTCATCAGCTTGAACGCGGTGCCGAGCTTGCCGGTCGAGGGCAGGTGCGGGCCGCGGCAGAGGTCAATGAACGCGCCCTGGCGGTAGAGGGTGATCGTCTCGCTCTCGGGCAGATCGCGGATGATCTCGGCCTTGTAGGCCTCGCCCTGCTTCTCGAAGAAGGCGATCGCCTTGTTGCGGTCCCACACCTCGCGCACGATCGCCTCGTCGCGCGCGACGATGTCGCGCATCCGCTCCTCGATCACGTCGAGATCGTCGGTGGAGAACGGCGTCTCGCGGGCGAAGTCGTAGTAGAAGCCGTTGTCGATCGCCGGGCCGATGGTGACCTGGGTATCGGGGTAGAGCTCCTTCACCGCCTCGGCCATCACGTGCGCGGCGTCGTGGCGCAGCAGATGGACGCCGTCCTCGTCTTTCGCGGTGACGACGGCAACGCGCGCATCCTCGGTGAGAGTTCGAGTGAGGTCCCACATCGCACCGTTCACCTTGACCGCGAGCGCGGCCTTGGCGAGGCCCGCGCCGATATCGCGGGCGATGTCGAGGCCCGTCACCGGGCCGTTGTAGGACCGGACCGAACCGTCCGGGAGCGTAATCGCGACCATCACTTGTCCTTCGCCTTCTCGGTCATTTGGAACCCATGAAATGCACACCCGGTTCGCCGACTGTCAACTCTCGTCGCGCGGCAAACCGCCGATATCCGCCAATTTCGCCATCACGTCGTCGACCTCGAGGCGGGCGAGGTCGTCGACCCTGAGAATTCCCACCGCCGGTCCGCGCTGGGCGCACAGGGCGGGATCGGAGTCGCGGCCGTAGACCGCCACCGCGGGACACCCGGCGATCGCGATCAGATGCATCGGCCCGGTATCGTTGCCCACCGCCCCCGCGGCGCGGCGCGCGAGCGCGGCGATCTCGGCGAAGCCGGTGCGCCCGATCAGCGACACCGTGCCGGGTGCGGCGGCGGCGATCGCGGCGGCCTCCGCCGCCTCCGCCTTGGTGCCGAGGATCGCGGGCGTCACGCCGCGCGCGAGCAGACGGCGCGCAAGCTCGGCGTAGCGCTCCGACGGCCAGCGCT
The DNA here is from genome assembly GCA_003250275.1 of Alphaproteobacteria bacterium. Classification (GTDB taxonomy): domain Bacteria; phylum Pseudomonadota; class Alphaproteobacteria; order Rhodospirillales; family Rhodospirillaceae; genus Oleispirillum. The sequence continues at coordinate 2,896 of QKGW01000227.1, read as the reverse complement.
TGCCCGGACGGTGCGCGGCGCCGCCCGGCACCAGCAGCACGAACGGCCCGGCGGGCGCGAGCGCGGAAATCTCGGCATCGAGCCAGGAGACGTCGGGGAACGGCGTCTCGGCGATGCCCGCCATGCGCAACTGATCCGCCTGGCGATCGATCGTATGCATCCGGTCGCGGTCCGGGTTGGCGTGCGGATGCGACGCGCCGCGCGCGATCCCCGACCACTCGACGCCGCCGCCGAGCAGGCGGAAGTAGCCCGACGAACGGTCCGAGGTCTGGAGATCGTAGACTCTCGAAAAGCCGCCCGCACGCAAACGCCGCCGGAGGTCCAACCACGCGCCGATCTGATACCACTTCGGACGGACGTCGACCCACACCGCGTCGACGTCGGGGCAGGCCTCGTACATCGCCGCGTAAGGTTTCGTGGTGAGCACGGTGATTTGCGCCGCGGGATGATGGCGTCGGATCGCGCGGATCGGCCCGAACGACTGCACCACGTCGCCGAGCGCGCCGAGCTTGATTACGAGAATGCGTTCGGCGGCGCTCACGAAGCGGCCCACGGCGCCGCGTCGCCCAGAAGCTCGGCGTAGACCGCGAGGGTCCGCGCACACATCAGTTCGCGGGAATAGTTCTCGCGCGCGTGCACCCGGCAGGCCTCGGCCATGCGCGCGCGCTCCTCGTGCGTGGTGTCGAGCGCGTGGCCGATCGCGGCGGCGAGTTCGCCCGGATCGGAGGGCGCGACCAGCCAGCCGGTCTCGCCCGGCGTCACGGTTTCGAGCGCGCCGCCGTGGCGGGTGGCGATCACCGGGCGGCCCATCGCCTGCGCCTCGACGATCACCCGGCCGAACGCCTCGGGATCGGTGGACGCCGAGACCACGAAATCGGTGAGCATGTAGGCCGCGGCCATGTCGTTGCAGCCGTTGACGATGTGCACCACGGCTTCGAGGCCCTTCGCCTTCACCGCCGCCTCGACCTGCTCGCGGTAACGGCTGCGCCCCTGGTCGGAGCCGACGAGGAGACAGCGCAGATCGGTGCGCCCGAGACGGGCGAGCGCCTCCACCAGCACCAGCTGCCCCTTCCAGCGCGTCAGGCGGCCGGGCAGCATGATCACCGGCTTGTCCTCGGGCACGCGCCACTGCGTCGCGAGCGCGATCATCCGCTCGGGGCTGACCCGCGACGGATCGAAGCGCTTGAGATCGACGCCGCGCGGGATCACCCGGATACGCTCCTGCGGAACGTGGTAGAGCTCCTGCACATGGCGCGCGATGAACTGCGAAATCGCGATCACCCGGTCGCCCGCGGCCATGATCTTGTTGTAGGCGCCCTTGAGGCCAAGCGGCCCGCGGTTGTACGCACCGTGGAAGGTGGTGAGGAAGGGCACGCCGCAGCGCCGCGCGGCAGCCCACGCGCTCCACGCCGGGGCGCGCGACCGCGCGTGCACGAGCTTGACGTCGTAGCGCCGGATCACGTCGACGAGCGCGTCGACGTTGCGCCACATCTTCAACGGGTTCTTGGTCTGCACCGGCAGGCGCACGTGGATCGCGTCGAGACGATCCAGCTCACGCTCCAGCTGGCCGCCCGCGGACACCACGACCGGCCGCGCGCCCGCATCCCGCAGGGCCTCGGCGATCTCGATCGTGCCGCGCTCCACCCCCCCGGTGTCGAGCCGGGGCAAAACCTGTAGAACCGCAGGGGCGGCTTGGCCGGCAATGCCGCTGCTGCTAGACTCGTTCATCAACGCCGAGCCTTCCTTTTCACTCACGAACACACGGGAAAATCGATGTCCGACCCGATTCCAGGCCGCGACGACTGCGGGATATTAACACGCGCGGATGGCGCGTCCATCGCCTATCGCCGCACCATTGTACCCCCTGGGAAAACTCCGGCTCCGACTGTGGTTTTTTTGCACGGCCTGATGTCCGACATGGAGGGCGGCAAGGCCACCCACCTTCACGCCCACGCGGACTCCGCCGGCCTCGGCTTCCTCCGCTTCGACATGTTCGGCCACGGCGTTTCGAGCGGCAAGTTCACCGACGGCTGCATCGGGCGCTGGCGCGACGACACCCTCGCGGTGATCGACGACCTCACCGAGGGCCCGCTCGTGCTCGTCGGCTCGTCGATGGGCGGCTGGGTCGCGCTGCTCGCCGCGATCGCCCGCCCCGACCGGGTCAAGGCGGTGATCGGCATCGCCCCCGCGCCCGACTTCACCGAGGATTCGATGTGGCCCGCGCTCACCGAGGACCAGCGCGAAGCCCTCGCGCGCGGCGAAATCGTGGAAATCGCCGACGACGACGAACCCTGCGGCACCTACCCCGTCACCCGCCTGATGATCGAGGACGGACGCAACAACCTCCTGCTGCGCAAACCCATCCCGTTTTCCGGCCCGGTGCGCATCCTCCAGGGAATGCAGGACGCCTCGGTCGACTGGCAGACCGCGCTCGCGATCGCCGACAAACTCGACAGCGCCGATACCCGGATCACCCTGATCAAGGACGGCGACCACCGCCTCTCCCGCCCCGACGACCTCGCGCTCCTCACCCGAACCCTCGACGCCCTCCTCGCCGAACGGTTCTGACGGCGACGGGCGAAACCGGACCGGGGCGCTGCCCCGAACCCCGCCGGAGGGTCTCGGACCCTCCGGACCTCCCGCTCGCTTCCCAAGCAAAAGGGCCATCGTTCGATGGCCCTTTTGCTTGGGAAAGGAATGGGGTCTGGGGCCCAAGGCCCCAGCGGGTCCAGGGCGGAGCCCTGGCCTGGTGTTACCCCTCCGCCGCCAGGATCGCGCGGAGGCCGTCGCGGTAGGTGGGGTAGCGCGGGGTCCAGCCGAGGGCGGCTTTGAGTTTGGCGTTGGACACCAGTCTGCGGTCCTTGAGGAAGCGGCGGCGCGGGTCGGCGGCGGCGAG
>QKGW01000047.1 GCA_003250275.1 Alphaproteobacteria bacterium | reverse complement strand
CCCACGGTTTCGAGGCGGCGGCGGATGCCGGCGAAGCCCGCGAGCGCCGCCGCGGCACGGTCGAGCGGGATGCCGCAGGCCCTGGCGGCGGCGAGCGCGGCCATCGCGTTGGCGACGTTGTGCCGCCCGGGCACCTGGAGGCGGGCCGGGACCGCCGCGCCGCCGGTCTCGCGGACGGTGAAGCGGATGCCGTCGACCTCGGGCGCGACGTCGGCGGCGAACAGGTCGGCGGTGGGGGCGGCGAGGGAATAGGTGAGGCGGCGCTCCGCCGGGATCTCGGCTGCGAGGCGCGCGGTTTCGCCGTTGTCGAGGTTGAGCACCGCGACCTCGGCCTTGGCGATGAAGTCGCGGAACAACGCGCGCAGTTCGTCGAGCGACTTGTGGTCGAGCGCGACGTTGTTGAGCACGGCGACGCGCGGGGTGTAGTGCGCGATCGAACCGTCGCTCTCGTCGACCTCGGCGACGAACGTCTCGCCGCTGCCGACGAGCGCGCTCGCGAACGGCGTCTCGGGGGTGACGAAGTTGCGCATCACCGCGCCGTTCATCACCGTCGGCGCGCGCCCGGCTTGGTGCATGATCCAGGCGATCATGCCGGTGGTGGTGGACTTGCCGCTGGTTCCGGCCACGCCGACCGACTTCGGCGCGGCGTTGAAGAGTTCGGCGAGGAGCTGGGCGCGGGTCATCATCGTCGCGCCGATTGCGCGGGCGGCCCGCACGTCGGGGATGGTGTCCTCGACCGCGGTCGAGGTGACGAACACCGTGCCGGGTTCGGTGACGCCGCTGCCATCCTGCGGGAACAGGGCGATGCCGCGGCCGCGCAGGAAGGCGAACTTCTCGGCGAGCAGGCCCTGGTCGAGCGAGCGGTCCGAACCGGCGACGGCATGGCCGCGCTGCTGAACGATCAGCGCCAGGGGCAGCATCCCGCTGCCACCGATGCCACAGAAGAAATAGTGCCTATTGTCGCGCATGAGCGGAGGCTACAATCTGCCCGCCAACGCGGCAAGCAGGGAATGGGGGAGGCGGGTTTGTCCCGGACGTGCGTATGAAAATCGGCATCGTTGCCCCGGGCGGCCCGATCGCGCCCGAGGTCGAGGAAAAGCTGTCGGCGCTGGTTGCGGCGCTTCCCGCGGCGCACCGTCCGGAAATCTGGTTTCACCCGCAATGCGTTGCGTCGTCCGGCCACTTCGCCGGCGACGACGCGACGCGCGCGGCGGCGTTTCTCGATGTCGCCAACGATCCGGAATTCGGCGCGGTGTGGTTCGCGCGCGGCGGCTACGGTTCGTTCCGCATCGTCGAAGCGGTTCTGCCCGCCCTGACCGATGCGGCGAGAGACAAGCTCTACCTCGGCTACAGCGACGTCGGCGCGCTCAACGCCGCGCTCTATCGCGCCGGGATCGGGCGCGTCGCGCACGGGCCGATGCCGAGCGATATCAACCGCGATGACGGCGAGGCGGCGGTGCGCCGCGCGCTCGCGTTTCTCACGGACGGCGACGCCTCCGCCCGCGCCCCGGTGGCGGTTCCGGGCGCACCGACCGCGGCCTTCAACATCACCATCCTCGCGCACCTGATCGGCACCCCCGCGCTGCCCGATCTCTCCGGCCACGTTCTGATGCTGGAGGAGGTTTCCGAGCGGATGTACCGTATCGACCGCGCGCTCGGGCAGATCACCAGCGTGCCGGAAATCCGGCGTGCGGCGGGGATCATGCTGGGGCGCTGCGCGCCGATCCCCGGCAACGATCCCGAATTCGGCTGCACCGAGGAGGAGGTCGCGCGCTACTGGTGCGAACGCGCGGGAATACCCTATCTCGGACGCGCCGACATCGGCCACGACGCCGCCAACAAGGTGGTGCCGTTCGGCGCGTGGTAGCGGCGCGGGATTGAGCCGAGGGCGATCGCTCACCGAGGCGCGGCGGGCAGATTTTCCGGGGCGTTCGAAGATGTCGAAAGCGCTCTCGATCGTTGCGGCAAACCTTGATCGCGTCAGATCCGCTCCCTATATTCAACCTATAGGAACGGCCCATTCTCGGTTCCACCGTCTGCTTTTCAAAATGCAGGGTCGGCAAGGGCCGATGAAGATATCCGGCAATTCAGGACAGGACCTCAAGAGCCGGAGGGAGTTCCGAAGAGGGCCCGCCAGAG
>QKGW01000546.1 GCA_003250275.1 Alphaproteobacteria bacterium | reverse complement strand
AGCCGGTTTCCCTCGCCGCGCCGCCGATGGCGGCGCCTGCGCCGGTGGTCGCCGCGCCCCCGCCGGTTTCGTCGGGCGGCATCGATAAGACCACCGGCGGCACGGTGCTCGGCGCGGTCGGCGGCGGCATTGCCGGTGCGCAGTTCGGGCAGGGTTCGGGCCGCGTCGCCGCGGCGGTGGTCGGCACCATCCTCGGCGCGTTCCTCGGCCACGAGGTCGGCGCATCGCTCGACCGGGCGGACGCGCTCGCGGCACAGCAGGCGGCCAACCAAGCCTACGCCGCGCCGATCGGTCAGACGATCACCTGGAATACGCCGAACACCACGCACAGCGGCACCATCACCCCGACCCGCGAGGGCCGCGACGCGTCGAACAACGCCTGCCGCGAGTTCAAGCAGACCGTCACCATCGACAGCAAGCAGACCGAAGTAACCAGCACCGCCTGCAAGAAGTCCGACGGGACCTGGGTGCAGATCGGCAGCTGACGAGTTCCACCCGGTGACGAAGCCTTCTCCCCAATCGGGCTTCGTCTCCTCCCCCGGCGAAGCGTACTCCCCCGTGGTTTCGCCGGAATTCCGGCGGGGTTCATCTCCCTACCCCCGCCGTCAGGCCGCCTCCAGCCCCACGGAGGCGGCCTATCTTTTTCCCGTCAGAGGTAGTTGAGGACGCTCACGCTCTTGAGCGAGGAGAGCGCCGAGAACGACGCCTCGAGCAGCACCTCGCGCTGCGCCGCCTCGGCGCTCGCGGTGGCGACGTCGACGGTGGTGAGGCTGTCGAGCATTTCCCCGGCGTAGAGCTGGAAATCGGTCTGCGCGTCGACCACCGCGTTCAGCTTGCTGGTCTGCGCCGAGAGGTTCTCCTGGATTTCGCCGAGCCCGGTGACCGAACCCGAGAGCAGGTCGAAGGCCTCCTGTAGGGTCGCGGTGTCGAGGGTCGAGGCGTTGGCGAGGAGGTCGAGCGCCTGGAGCGCGTCGGAAAAGGCGTCGTCGTCGGCGGTGACGCCGAAGGTGATGCTCGCGCCGCCGTCGAGCATCACCGTGCGCAGGCTGCTGCCGCCCTGGTAGTAGGCGGTGGGGTCGGCGCTGTCGTAGGCGGAGGCGTCGGCGGGCTGGGTCGAGGTCGCGCCGCCGGAGAACACGTAGGTCTCCGCGTACTGGGTGTTGAGCAGCGAGACGATTTCCGAGAACGCGCTGTCGGCGCTGCTCTGCAGGGTGTCGAGGGTGGTGTCGTCGGTGGTGCCCGAGATCGCGGCGGTGATGTCGGTGAGCATACTCTGCACCAGGTCGGAGATGCTGCCGACCGCCGAATAGGCGATTTCGAGCTCGCTCGCCGCGGATTCGGCGAGGGTCGAGAGGCTTTCCGAGCGCGCGATGTCGGCGGTCAGGCCGGCCGCCGCGCCGGCGTTGCCGTCGAGGCCCGAAAGCGCCGCCGACTTCACCCCCGAGGATTGCTGTTCGAGCGCCTCCGCGTAGCTCGACTGAACCTTGAGCGCCTGCTGGATCATCTGGCTGTTCATGCCCGCGGTCGAAACCCGCATGATCGTATCCTTCCCTAGTTCATCATCGAGAGCAGCGCGTCCCACATTTCCTGGGCGGTCGAGAGCACCTGGGCGGCCGCCTCGTAGTCCTGCTGGTAGGTGGTGAGCAGCGCGGTTTCCTCGTCGACGTTCACGCCGTAGGTGTTGGTGAAGCTGGTGGCGAGGGTGGTGGCGGTGGCGGAGCTGGTCGCCGCGGTGTCGCTCGCCTGCTCGGCGCGGTCCGCCGCGTCGTCGATGATCTTCTGCGCGTAGCCCGAAAGGCTGGTGGTGGTGCCGGACAGGTTGCCCGCGGCGGCGAAGCTGGTGGAGCCGTCGATCGCGTCGTAGGCGGTTTGCAGCACCGTGGTGTCGTCGGACCCGTCCCAGGTTGCGATGTCGGCGAGGATGGCGTCCATCGCGTCCGAGAGCGCGTCGATCTCGTCCTGGATGCCGGGCAGGGTCTCGTCGCGCAGTTCGATCAGCGCGCCGAGCGAGCCGCCGGAAATCTTGCCGGTGACGTCGGCGCCGTCGACGGTGATGCCCGAGATCGTGCCCGAGGCGTAGCTCATCTCGGCGGTGAGGGTGCCGCTCGCTTCGTAGCTCAGCTCGTGCACGCTCGAGGTCAG
>QKGW01000454.1 GCA_003250275.1 Alphaproteobacteria bacterium | reverse complement strand
CGCCGAACCTTGAGTTCCGGAACCCGGCGTACTGCGCACCGCGCCCCGAAGGCCTCTTATGCGGAGCCCTTATTTAAGCTAATTTAACACAAAGTCTTGGTATGCCCATCAGACGGTCGTATGATCTAATTTAGAAAATTGACGTGTACGCTCATCCCAATGGCGTAGTTCTCGATATTTTCGATCATGATCTCGGGAAAAATCGTCGGTTTTGTTACCCTTGTAATGCGTCCAAATCGCCAAACGGCGCAATCGAACGGGACAATTTCTCCGATTCGCCGGCGAATCCCTCGCCCCACCCATTCCAGTCTTTGGAACTCTTGATTCCTCATAGACTTACGTCCGCTGTGATCTTCGTCACTCAGGCGAATTCCTTGCACAGGTCCGCCGCCGCTCGACGCCGTGCGTGGACGCCGAAAAAACCCGCCTTCGCCACTCAAGATTGCCGCCGCCACGATGGCCGCCGGGTGCGGAGGGGTACACTGATTTGAAATATCCACCCTCTTCGACACCCTCCGCGACGGATCCTCAGATGAAAATCACCGCGCTGAAACCGTTCATTCTCCACGTTCCCGTGAGCAAGTCTCTGATCGGCGATTCCACCCATACCATCACCCATTGGGGTATGCCGGGTGTGATCGTGGAGACCGACGCAGGTATATTCGGCACCGGATATACCGGCACCCACGCCGACATCGTCACCGACCGCCTGATCGTCGCGATCATCACCGAGGTGTTCGGCCCGATGCTGATCGGGCGCGACCCGCGCGAGGTGCGCGCGCTCCACACCGCAATGACGAAAAGCTCGACAAACATCTGGGTCGGGCGCGGCGGCCTGTTGCAGATGGCGATCTCCGCGATCGACATCGCGCTCTGGGACCTCACCGCGAAGGCCGCCGAAGCGCCGCTCTGGCGCGTCCTCGGCGGCTCCGCCGACGCCAAGGTCGCCGCCTACAACACCGATTGCGGCTGGCTGGTGCGCTCGGAGGAGGAACTCGTCGCCGACTGCAAGGAGATGATCTTCGAGAACGGCTTCGACGCGGTGAAGATGAAGATCGGCAAGCCCGACCCGAAGGAGGACCTCCACCGCATCGCCGCGGTGCGCAAGGCGATCGGCGACGCGCCGCGCCTGATGGTCGACGCCAACGCGAAGTGGGATATCGCCACCGCCAAGCAGTACGCGCCGCGCCTCGCCGAGTTCGACATCACCTGGTTCGAGGAACCGATGTGGCACGATGACGTCGGCAGCCACGCGGCGCTCGCGCGCGCGATCACCACGCCGATCGCGCTCGGCGAACTGCTCTACACCGCCGACAGCTTCCGCGCCTTCGTCGAGGCCGGTGCGGTCGACTACCTCCAGCCCGACGCGACGCGTTGCGGCGGCCTCACCGCGGTGTGGGAAATCGCCGATCTCGGCCACGCCTTCCACCTGCCGGTGACGCCGCACCACGGCGACATGATGCAGGCGCAGTTGCACCTGGTGATGGCGCATCCGGCGTGTTCACTGCTCGAATACATCCCCTGGACGCTCGACTGCTTCGTCGACCCGGTGGTGGTCGAAAACGGCGTCTACCACGCCCCCACCGCCCCCGGCGCGGGCACCACCTTCAAGCCCGAAACCTTCGAACGGTTCGCTGTCAAATAGTGGGAAATAAAGTCGGCCGCCTGGGGCTGCTTTTCCGCCCCAGGGGCTTGGGAGAGGCGTATAATTTCGCCTCGCAAGACCCCTAGAAGGCACCCAAACCGCACCGGGAGAGCATCATGATCTTTGGCAACCTCAACACCCTCGGCGACACCCTGCCGTGGCTGCCCGCACCGCTCAAGCGCGCCGTCGAACACCTTGCGAAAACCGACCTCAAGACGCTCCCGGCGGAGAAGTACGAGCTCGAGGGCGACGACATGTTCGTGATCGTCTCGGACATGACGACCAAGCCGTTCGCCGAGACCCGGCCGGAGATCCACCGCAACTACATCGACATTCAGGTGCTGGTGCACGGCCGCGAGCGCATCGGCGTCGCCGTCGACACCGGCAAGAACACGGTCTCCGAGGACATGCTGGCGGAGAAGGACCTGCTGTTCTACACCGCCGCCGAGGGCGAGACCCTGCTTGAGATGACCCCCGGCAGCTTCGCGGTGCTGTTCCCCTCCGAGGCGCACCGCCCCGGCGTCGCGGTCGAGGCGCCGGAACCGATCCGCAAGATCATCGTCAAGGTGCGCGCGTCGCTGGTGCGCTGAGGCGACGGAAAGACGTTCACCACCGAGAAAACCGTCATCCCCGGGCTTGACCCGGGGATCCGCGCATTCCCCGAAAACCATTCCGTGGATGCCCGGGACGAGCCCGGGCATGACGAACGCGGCGAGGACGGATTTGGGCGCGAGGGGCGCCGCGGGGGTTACCGGCCCTGGATCTTGTGGATCAGGGCGATGGTCTCGGCGACCTTTTTGGTGATGCCGGCGTAGTCCTTAGCCTCGAGCGCCGCCTTGGTGACGAGGTTGCTGCCCATGCCGACGCACACCACCCCGGCCTTGAACCACTTGGTCAGCGACTCTTCGGTGCAGTCGACGCCGCCGGTCGGCATGATCTTGCTCCACGGGCACGGCGCGAGCACC
>QKGW01000500.1 GCA_003250275.1 Alphaproteobacteria bacterium | reverse complement strand
TTCCACGTGCTGCGCGGCAAGCTTTCGCCCGACGACGCCGGCCACGGCTATTGAAGGAAAGGACACGCCATGTGGTATTTCTCCTGGGTTCTCGGCGTCACCGTGGCCTGCTTCTTCGGCATTCTCAATGCCTTGTGGCTCGACCCGCGCCTCCCTCCGATCCCACGCGCCGACGACTGAGCGGCACGAAAAAAGGCGGCCCCGACGGGCCGCCTTTTCCTTTGCGCGGATGACCGCGTCAGGCGTCTTCGAGTTCGCCCACGGCATCGCGGCCGGCGGCGTAGACCTCGCGCGAAAGCTCGCCCTCGGACTTCGCCACCACGGTCGCGACCATCGCGTCGCCGACGACGTTGAGCGAGGTGCGCGCCATGTCGAGAACGCGGTCGATGCCGGCGATGATCGCCACGCCTTCGAGCGGCAGGCCGACGGTCGAGAGCACCAGCGACAGCATGATCAGGCCGGCGCCCGGCACGCCCGCGGTGCCGATCGAGGCGAGCGTGGCGGTGAGGATGATGGTGACGTAGTCGCCGCCCGAGAGGGTCACGCCGAACACCTGCGCCACGAACAGCGCGCAGACGCCCTGGTAAAGCGCGGTGCCGTCCATGTTGATGGTCGCGCCGAGCGGCAGCACGAAGCCCGAAACGCCCTGCGACACGCCGAGGTTCTTGCGCACGCAGGTCATCGTCACCGGCAGGGTGCCCGACGACGAGGTGGTGGTGAACGCCACCGCCGCCGCCTCGGCCACGCCCTTGAAGAACAGCAGCGGGTTGAGGCCCATCGCCCACAGCGCGCCGCCGTAGACGAGGAAGGCGTGGATCAGGCAGCCGGCGTAGACCGCGACGATCACCATGCCGAGCGGCAGCAGGAGGTCGAGGCCGTAGGTGCCCGCGGTCCAGGCCATCAGCGCGAACACGCCGAACGGCGCGAACCAGATCACGATCGCGGTGAGCTTGTACATCACCTGCGCGAGGGCGTCGAAGCCGTCGCGCACCTTGACGCCGGCCTCGCCCGACAGGTTGATCGCGAGACCGAGGAGAATGGCGAACACGATCACCTGGAGCACGTTGCCGGTGCTCATCGCGGCGATCGGGTTGGTCGGAATGATGCCGAGCAGGGTGTCGATCAGGGACGGCGCGGCCTTGGGCGCGACCGCCTTGGCCGCCTCCATGCCGACGCCCGCGCCGGGCGCGAGCACCGAGCCGAGCAGGAGACCGATGGTGATCGCGACGGCGGTGGTGCAGAGATAGAGGCCGATGGTCTTGAGACCGACGCGGCCCATCTTCGCCGGATCGCGCATCGCGGTGACGCCGCTCACCAGGGAGACGAACACCAGCGGCACGATCAGCATCTTGATGCCGGAGATGAAGGCGGTGCCGATCGGCTTCACCTTGGCTGCGGCGGGCCCGAACACCAGACCGACGATCAGGCCGAGCACCAGCCCGGCGAGAATCTTCTGCCATAGCGGAATGGCGTTCCAGCGCCCGAAAACGCCGGACGTATGAGGTTGAGACACGGGTTTACTCCTCCGGATCCGGCCGGGTTTGCCCCGACCGTTGGTTATCGTTGTTTTGGATGATATTCTACCGCCCGTGGGATTACAGCCACTTCTTGCGGCGGAAATAGAGGAACGGCACGAGGGCGGAGAGGAGCATCAGCCCCACCGCCATCGGGTATCCCCAGCGCCAGTGCAATTCGGGCATGAGTTCGAAGTTCATGCCGTAGAGACTGGCAATCAGGGTCGGCGGCAGGAACGCCACCGACGCAACCGTCAGGATCTTGATCACGTTGTTCTGCTCGATGTTGATCATGCCGAGGGTGGCGTCGAGCAGGAAGGCGACCTTGGTGGAGAGGAAGGTGGCGTGTTCCGCGATCGAGTTCGCGTCGCGCATCACCGTCTTCATCCGCTGCTTGATCTCCTTGCGCACGCCGGTCTGCGCGCCGAGGAACAGCATCAAGCGGTTGAGGCCGAGGAGGCTGTCCTTGGCCTTGGTGGCGAGGTCTCCGGCGCGGCCGATGCGCTGGAGGATATCCTTGAGGTAATCGCCGCCGCGCACGCTCTCCTTGCGGAAGATGTCGCGCGATATCGCCTCGAGATCGGCGGTGGCGCTTTCGAGTACGTCGGCGAGACGGTCGGCGATCTGTTCGAGCAGTCCGACGAGCGCGGTCGCGCCGTTCGCAACCAGCGCGGGCTGGCGCGCGAGACGGCGCACGAACATCGAGAACGGCAGCGGGTCGACGTAGCGCACGGTGATCAGGCGGTCGCCCGCGAGAATGAAGGTGACGGCGGCGGCCTCGGGTTCGTCGGTCATCGCGCGGGTCAGCACCGGCATCGTCATCACCAGCGCACCGCCGTCCTCGTAGAGACGGCTCGACGCCTCGATCTCCTGCATTTCCTCGTGCGTCGGAATCTCGACGGAGAGCAGGCGGAGCATCGCCGCGGCGTCATCGGCAGTCGGCCCGACGATGTCGACCCAAACCGTCTGCGGCGGCAACGCTTCGAGGCGCCCTTCCACCGGGGTCTGTTGCAGGATGCCCTGATCGAAATGAAACAGCGTCAGCATGGCGGTCCCCTGGGCGGTCTGGCGGAGGGGGACGCCTGAAACTCAGGCCTCCCGCCCCGGGACGAGGGCGGTTTCGGTCGCGCGTATGGGAGGTTCGCTCGGCATGGATCGGTACTCCGGAGCCCCGACGGCGCGCCGCGGGCGAGGCCGTGGTACCCGTTCCGGTTTCCCTTGTCAACCTGGGGCCGAAAACCCGACAAACAAGAGGATCGGCGTTTCCGCGCAACGGATTGCGGCGGTTTTCCACAAGCTTTTCGCGTCTTCTGCGCGACTCGCGAGCGGGTTTTTGCCGATCGCGCGCCCCGCCTGTTCGGGCAGGGTCGCGTCGACCCTTCGACGCGTGCAAAAAGGTTAAATGTCTCAATACACTGTGCAGGGACATGAAAACCCGGATTGTTTCCTTTGAACCAAACGTGCGCGGCTGTACCCTCCAGTCCGGGTTTGAAAGAGGGTCGTATGAAGGTTGGGATCGTCGGCGCCGGCAGTGTCGGTGCCACCGCCGCGTTCGCCATGGTGATGACCGGGGCCGCGAGCGAGATCGTTTTGGTCGATCTCGACGCCGCCCTCGCCAAGGCTCAGGCGCAGGACATCCTCCACGCGACGCCGCTCGCCCGCCCGGTCCGGGTCCGCGCCGGCGTCTATGCCGACCTCGACGGTGCCGACGTGGTGGTCCTCGCGGCCGGCGTCGGGCAGCGCCCGGGCGAGACCCGCCTCGAACTCCTCGGCCGCAACGCGCGGGTCTTCGGCGAGATCATTCCCGCCGTGCTGCGCGAGGCGCCGGAGGCGATCCTCCTGATCGCCACCAACCCGCTCGACGTGATGACCGAGATCGCCGCGAAGATCTCGGGGCTTCCCGCGGGCCGGGTGTTCGGATCGGGCACGACCCTCGACAGCGCACGCTTCCGCGCGCTGCTGGGCGAGCATCTCGGGGTGTCGCCCACCTCGGTGCACGCCTACGTGCTCGGCGAGCACGGGGATTCGGAGGTGTTGTGGTGGTCGGGCGCGTCCGCCGGCGGGGTTCCGGTGGCCGAGGCCGCCCGCCAACAGGGCCGCCCTCTCGACGATGCCGCGCGTGCGCGCATCGATGAAGCGGTCCGCCGCGCCGCCTACGCGATCATCGCGGGCAAGGGCGCGACGTGGTTCGGGATCGGCGGAGGACTGGCACGTATCGTGCAGGCGATCCGGTCCGACGAACATGTGTTGCTGTCGGTCTCCGCACCGACGGCGGAAGTGGAGGGCGTCGCCGACGTCACCCTTTCGCTGCCGCGGGTGATCGGCGCGGGCGGGGTGGTCTCCACCCTGATCCCCACGCTCGATGCCGACGAACGCCGGGCGCTGCGCCGCAGCGCCGAGATTCTGAAGGAGGCGGCGGCCGGTCTCTCGCTTTGAGACCAGGGCGCCGCATGGGGGTGGTTCGGGATTATGGGTTAGCCTTACCCACCCGGACCGTGACGGAACGCGGGCCCGACGCGCAATCGCCGGACCCTGGGGTCCAAGCCGGAACAGGAGTGCCATCCGTGTCCAGTGGAAAATGGGTTGCCGTAGACGGCAACGAAGCATGTGCCTCGGTCGCATACCGTGCGAGCGAGATCGCGGTCATCTATCCGATCACGCCGTCCTCGACGATGGGCGAGCTCGCCGACCAGTGGTCCTTCGAGCGAAAGCCGAATATCTGGGGGGATATTCCGGAAATCACCGAGATGCAGTCCGAGGGCGGCGCCGCCGGCGCGGTCCACGGCGCGATTCAGGCGGGTGCCCTCGGCACCACCTTCACCGCGTCGCAGGGCCTGCTCCTGATGATCCCGAACATGTACAAGATCGCGGGTGAGCTCACCCCGTTCGTGATGCACGTCTCGGCGCGCACGCTCGCAACCCACGCGCTCTCGATCTTCGGCGATCACTCCGACGTGATGGCCTGCCGCCAGACCGGCTTCGCCATGCTCGCCTCCGCCTCGGTGCAGGAGGCCCAGGACATGGCCGCGATCGCGCACGCCGCGACCCTGCGTTCGCGCGTACCGTTCCTGCATTTCTTCGACGGCTTCCGCACCTCGCACGAGGTCGCGAAGATCGAATACCTGATGGACGACCACCTGCGCCGCATGATCGACGACGACCTCGTCTCCGAGAGCCGCCGCCGCGCGCTGTCGCCCGATCATCCGGTGGTGCGCGGCACCGCGCAGAACCCGGACACCTTCTTCCAGGCCCAGGAGGCGCGCAATCCCTACTACGCCGCCGTGCCGGGCATCGTCCAAGCGGAGATGGACCGCTTCGCCAAGCTCACCGGCCGCGCCTACTCGCTCTGCCAGTACACCGGCGCGCCGGATGCCGAGCGCGTCGTCGTGGTGATGGGCTCGGGCGCCGAAACCGTCGAGCAGACCGCAAAGAAGCTCAACGCCGCGGGCGAGAAGGTCGGCGTCGTCAACCTCCACCTCTTCCGCCCGTTCCCGGCTTCGCTGCTGATCGCGGCGCTGCCCAAGACGGTCAAGGCGGTTGCGGTGCTCGACCGCTGCAAGGAGCCGGGCGCTCCGGGCGAGCCGCTCTACATGGATGTCGTCTCGGCGTTCCAGCAGGCTTCGCAGGACGGCCGCTTCGAAGGCCCGCTGCCGAAGATCACCGGCGGCCGCTACGGCCTCTCGTCGAAGGAATTCACCCCGGGCATGGCCAAGGCGGTGTTCGACGAACTGACCAAGGACGCGCCGAAGCGCCCGTTCACCGTCGGCATCCACGACGACGTCACCGGCACGTCGCTCACCACCGCGTCCTACTCGCTCGGCACCCCGGGCACCAAGCGCGCGGTGTTCTTCGGCCTCGGCTCCGACGGCACCGTCGGCGCGAACAAGAACTCGATCAAGATCATCGCGGAGAACACCGACCTCTTCGCGCAGGGCTACTTCGTCTACGACTCGAAGAAGTCGGGCGGCCTGACCACCTCGCATCTGCGGTTCTCGCCCCACCCGATCCGCGCGCCCTACCTGATCGACGGCGCGGACTTCGTCGCCTGCCACCACTTCGTGTTCTTCGACCGGGTCGACGTGCTCGGCCTCGCCGCGCACGGCGCGACCCTGCTCCTCAACGCGCCCTACGGCGCCGCCGAGCTGTGGGACTACCTGCCCGGCCCGGTGCAGCAGGAGATCCTCGACAAGGAGATCAAGGTCTACACCATCGACGCCCGCAAGGTCGCGCAGGAAGCCGGAATGGGCCGCCGCATCAACACGGTGATGCAGACCTGCTTCTTCGCCCTCTCGGGCGTGCTGCCGAAGGACGACGCGATCGACGCGATCAAGAAGGCGATCAAGAAGACCTACGGCCGCAAGTCGATGAAGGTGGTGGAGAAGAACTTCGAAGCGGTGGACGCCTCGATCGCCAACCTCTTCGAGGTCAAGGTCCCGAACATCGTCAACGGCCGCGACCTGCCGCCGATCGTCCCCGACGACGCGCCGGACTTCGTCAAGCGCGTCACCGCGATGATGCTCGCGGGCAAGGGCGACCTGCTGCCGGTTTCCGCCTTCCCGGTGGACGGCACCTGGCCGGTCGGCACCTCGAAGTTCGAGAAGCGCAACATTGCCGACGAAATCCCGGTGTGGGACCCGGAGGCTTGTCGTCAATGCAACAAGTGCACGATGGTTTGCCCACACGCCGCGATCCGCGCCAAGCTGGTGAGCAAGGAGGATCTCGAAGCCGTCGGCGGCGACCTCCCGTCCCTGCCCTACCGCGGCGCGGAAATGAAGGACGGCTTCTACGTGCTTCAGGTCGCGCCTGAGGATTGCACCGGCTGCGGCGTCTGCGTGCAGGCGTGCCGTCCGGGCAAGATCAAGGACGAGCCCGACCACAAGGGTCTCGCGATGGCCGAGAAGCTGCCGATCCTCGAGCAGGAGAAGGCGAAGTTCGACGCCTTCATGGAACTGCCCGACTTCGACCGCAGCAAGATCGCCAACATCAACGTCAAGACCGCGCAGCTGATCACGCCGCTGTTCGAATACTCGGGCGCGTGCCTGGCCTGCGGCGAGACGCCCTACATCAAGACCCTCACCCAGCTGTTCGGCGACCGCCTGATGATCGCCAACGCCACCGGCTGCTCGTCGATCTTCGGCGGCAACCTGCCGACCACGCCCTACACCACCGACGCCGACGGGCGCGGCCCGGCGTGGGCGAACTCGCTGTTCGAGGACAACGCCGAGTTCGGTCTCGGCTTCCGCCTCGCGGTCGACCACCAGAAGCACATGGCGCGCGCCCTCGTCGCGGCGGTCGCCGGGCAGTTGCCCGAGCGTCTGGTGAAGGAAATCCTCGAAGCCGACCAGACCGAGGAAAGCGGCATCCGCGCCCAGCGTGCCCGTGTCGCCGAGCTGAAGTCGCTCATCGGCTCGAACGACGACCTCCTCTCCAAGCGTCTCGTCGAGATCGCCGACACCCTCGTCGAACGGGTGATCTGGATCATCGGCGGCGACGGCTGGGCCTACGACATCGGCTACGGCGGCCTCGACCACGTCCTCGCCTCGGGCCGCAACGTCAACATCCTGGTGCTCGACACCGAGGTGTACTCCAACACCGGCGGCCAGGCCTCCAAGTCCACGCCCACCGGCGCCGCGGCGAAGTTCGCGGTCGGCGGCAAGACGCGGCCGAAGAAGGACCTCGGCCTGATGGCGATGTCCTACGGCGACGTCTACACCGCCTCGGTCTCCTTCGGCGCCCGCGACGTGCAGACCGTCCAGGCGTTGCAGGAAGCCGCGTCGTACAACGGCGTCTCGCTGGTGATCGGCTACGCCCACTGCATTGCCCACGGCTACGACATGGCCTGTGGCCTGCAGCGGCAGACGCTCGCGGTGGAATCCGGCTACTGGCCGCTCTATCGCTACGACCCGCGTATGCTCGGCACCGAGGAGAACCCGCTCTCGCTCGACAGCAAGATGCCGACCATGGACATCGGCGGCTTCATGGAAGCGGAAACCCGCTTCCGCATCACCGAGACCGCCGACCCCGAGACCTACAAGACGATGGTGGACCACGCCGTCCTCCACGCCCAGCGCCGCGCCGATATCCTGAAGCGCATCGCCGGGCTCTGAGATCCGCATTCAGCGCCTGCAACCGGCCCCTTCGGGGGCCGGTTTTTTTATGCCCATCATACGGATGCGTTCACCTTGCATTAGGATATTGCAAATAAACTCAGAAGACACATCTCAGCGAGAACACACGCAACAAGAAAATTAGGGTCATTTGGGACGAGCACCATGCGCAATCTCTCGATCAAGTGGAAGATCAACCTCCTCGGCGCGATCCTCGGCGGCGTCGCCATCGTCGTAGGCCTGACCGGGCTTTACGGCCTCTACGTTTTCGACCGCCGGTCGGACGATATGCTCCACCTCGGCCAGCGCGCGGTGATCGCCGAGCGGGTCAACGCCCTGATCCTCGCGGTAGTGATGGACAGCCGCGGCCTCTACATGGCGAAGAGCGACAAGGACGTCGACAAGTTCGGCAATCCGCTGATCAAGAACCTCGAAGCCCTCAAGACCAGCGTCGCGGAGTGGCAATCCCTCACCCCCGCCGCCGACGCCGACTTCACCAAGCTCAACGGGGCGGTGAACGACTTCGTCACCTTCCGCACCGAAACCGTGCGCCAAGCGCGTGAGGGCGGCGGGGCCGCCGCCAACGCCTACGGCAACAACGACGAGAACCGCGCCAACCGCAAGGCGCTCAACAC
>QKGW01000239.1 GCA_003250275.1 Alphaproteobacteria bacterium | reverse complement strand
AGGCGTCGAGCTGCGGGCAGATCTCCTTGAGCGCGGTGAGGAGGCCGGTGAGGAAGCGCATCATCGCGATTCGCTGGCGTTCGAGCGCGGCGATCGCGGCGATCTCGGGCGGCGTCTCGATCTCCGGCTCGGGCGGTGGCGGCTCCGCTTTCGGCGGTTCCGGCTGCTTCTCGGGCTTCTTCGGCTCCTCGGCCTTCTTCTCGGGTTTTTTCTCCTTCTCCGCCTTCTTCTCCTCCGCCTTCGGCGGCGCCGCCTCCTGGGCGATCAGCCCGGGGTCGTTCTTGAACAGGGCGGGTTCGCTCGCGGGAGCGGGCTTGGCGGGGTCGGGCTGCGGCGTTTCGGGGCGGCCCGGCATGTCGAGAAACGCCTGGGACTGGCGCTTGGCGTCGTCCTCGGGCTCGCGCGCGGTGAGCGCGGGGATGTAGCGGCTCACCAGCGGCAGGGCGGAGAGCAGGAACACCAGCACGAAGGTGACGAAGAGGATCTGCGGCACCGTCGAGGACGACATCTTCGTCGCCAGAAGCTGTGTGCGCAGCACCAGCGACACCACCGCGGTGACCGCGGCGGCGATCACCAGCGCGGAGAACACCATCATCGTCATCCGCGCGAGAATCTGCGACGTGCCGAGTTCGCGCACGTCGCCGCCGCCGAGCCGGAGGTCGTCGCCGCGCGTGCCGACGCCGACCTGCGCGGGGCGCTGGCGCGCCGCGACGAGGCGGCGTTTGTACTCGGCGATGTTGGGGCTGATCCGCACCACCGCTTCGTCGGTGTGGTTGTCCTCGGGGTAGTAGGTTTCGCGCACCACCTTGGTGGCGCGCTGCAGCGTCGCCTCGATGGTCTTGGCCTCGGTCATCGCGTCTTCGAGTTCGGCGGAGGTGTAGCGCGCGTGCAGCGTCCACCCCGCGTATTCGAGGGTATAGAGTTCGTAGGCGACGAGCTTGCTGAGACCGGCCATCATCCGTCCTGGCGGTAAGACGCACACCCCCGATTACACCGCGATCGAGGTTAAGAAATGGTTCGTCCAACCGCGCGCGAAACGCAAAAAGAAAACGACGCCGCCCGGCCGGGGCGGCGTCGTTTTTCGGACCTTGCGGAGGTTTACGCCTTGCGGCCGAAACCCGCGAAGCGCTTGTTGAACTTCGCCAGCTGACCGCCATGCTCGTTCAGACGGTGAACGCCGGTCCACGCGGGGTGGGACTTGGGGTCGATGTCGAGGCGCATCACCGCGTCCGGGCCGCCCTTGGTCGAGCGGGTCACGAACTCGGTGCCGTCCGTCATGATGACCTTCAGTTCCTGATAGGCCGGGTGAATGTCTTTTTTCATCGTCTTCAGCTCCCGAATGAGGGCGTCGTGGTAGCAGATCGCGGAGACGGTGTCAACGCTCGGTCAGCTTGAATTCGATGCGGCGGTTGCGCGCCAGCGCCGCAGTGTTGGTGCCCGGGTCGATCGGCTGGTATTCGCCGAAGCCCGCGGCGACGAGACGGTTGGGCGGCAGCCCCGCGGCGATCAGGTAGCGCACCACCGAGATCGCGCGCGCGGAGGAGAGTTCCCAGTTCGAGCGGAACTGCGGCGTGGCGATCGGCACCTTGTCGGTGTGGCCGTCGACGCGCAGCACCCAGTCGATATCCTTCGGGATTTCCTGGGAAATTTGAATCAGGGTGCGGGCGAGGGTGTCGAGCTGGGTCTTGCCCGCGTCCTGGAGGTCGGCGGAGCCCTGCGGGAACAGCACCTCGGACTGGAAGACGAAGCGGTCGCCCTGGACGCGGATGTCGTTGCGGTTGCCGAGGATTTCGCGCAGCCGCCCGAAGAATTCGGAGCGGTAGCGCGCGAGCTCGGCGACCTTGCTCGCGAGCGCTTGGTTGAGGCGCTGGCCGAGGTTGGCGATCTGGATCTTCTGTTCCTCGGCGAGCTTTTCCGAGGCGTCGAGCGCGGCGTTGAGGCGGGCGATCTCGGCGCGCAGAACCGCGAGCTGCTGGTTCAGCAGCGCCGCCTGGGCGCGCGCCTCGTCGGAGAGCTTGCGTTCGGCGGCGAGGGCGTCGTCCTTCTCGCCGAGCGCCGCGTCCATCTGCTTGATCTTCTTTTCGAGCTCGTCCTTGAGCGCTTGGAGCGCGGCGACGTCGGCAGAGAGCTTGTCGGCCTCCTCGCTCGCACCCTGGAGGCGTTCGGCGCGGGCCGAGGCGTTGGCGAGCTCCGAGGACAGCTGCGCGAGGTTGAGGCGCAGGCTGGCGTTGGCCTTCTTCTCGATCGAGAGCAACTGGGCGAGCTCGTCGACCTGCCGGTTGAGCTGCGCGAGCGCGGCGTCGCGGCCCGAGAGCGCCTGCCCGAGGAAGAACTGGGCGAGCACGAAGATCATCAGGAGGAAGAGGATGAGGATCAGCAGCGACGAGATGACGTCGACGAATCCCGGCCAGATGTCGGGTCCGGCCCGCCGCGCGCGCCGTTGGCTCATGACTTGCGGCTCGCGTCTTCGGCGGTGGCGGCGATGGTGCGCGCCAGCACCTTGATTTCGGAGCGGAGGTCGCGGGAGAGCTCGGAGCGGCCCCGGGTCATTTCGTCGAGCACCGCGGCGAGGCCGTTCTCGATGCCGCGCGGCAGCGCCTTGAGCGCGACGCGGGTGTCGTTGTCGATGCCGCCGTCGGCCTTGGCGAGGGCGTGGATGCCCGAGAGCAGCGACGACTGGTTCTCGGCGAGTTTGAGCATCACCTGCTGCTGGGTGTGCATGTGCTCGGAGAGGAGGTCGAGGCGCTGGGCGAGTTCGCGGATCTCGCGCATCGCCGCGAGTGAGCTTTCGTCGCCGCGGCTGGTGAGGCGCTGGAGTTCGGTGAGGCTCTCGGCGGTCTGTTCGAGCAGCGCGCCGATGTAGGCGGGCACCGAGCCGTCGCCGTCGCCGCTCGGGCCGACGCCCGAGGAGAGGCGGGTGAGGCCGGCGAGCCAGTCCTCGACCTGGTTGAAGAAGTCGTTCTGCGCCTGGCCGAGCTGGAGGTCGAGGAAGCCGAGCAGCAAGGAGCCCGAGAGACCGAGCAGCGAGGACGAGAACGCCGTGCCCATGCCCGCGAGCGGTGCCTGGAGGCCGGCCTTGAGGTTCGCGAACACGGTGGAGAAGTCGGCACCGGTGACGGTGAGGTCGGCGATTACCCCGCCGATCGCGCGCACGGTGTCCAAAAGCCCCCAGAAGGTGCCGAGCAGGCCAAGAAAGATCGACAGCCCGATGAAGTACTTCGAGATGTCGCGGCTTTCCTCGAGGCGGTCGGAGAGGCTGTCGAGCAGCGAGCGGGTCGCCTGTGCGGAGAGGGTGAAGCGCTTGCCGCTTTCCTGGCGGTCGGCGAGCATCCGCGCCGCCGGGGCAAGGAGATGCGGCTCGTCGCCGTCCGAGAGCGCGGGCTTGTTGGTGCGGAAGCCGTCGGCCCAGCGCAGTTCCGGACCGAGCGCGAGGACCTGGCGGAAGGCGAAGAGAATGCCGATGAGGACGACGCCGCAGATCAGCCCGTTGAGCGCCGGGTTGGCCATGAACGCGTTGCTGAGCACGGGGAACAGCAACGCCGCGGCGGCCGCCACCGCGATCAGGAACATCACCATGCGGCGAAGGTATCGGCTCGGAGACTGCATCACGGGGATTCCTCAGTTGCGTTCCACCGTCCGCCGCCGATGTCTCCCGGAAGTCAGGGTTTTTCGATGATCACATCGACCCGGTCCGGCTTGCCTCCCGGGGGAACCTGATCGCCAAGGGCGCGGACTTCGATACGCGTATTGCGGACGTCTTGACTCAAGAGATAGGAGCGCACCGCCAGGGCGCGCGAGAGGGAAAGACGACGCGCCTTGCTGCGGTTCTCGCCCTGGGCGTAGGCGAGGAGCTGCACGCTGGCGTCGGGGTCTTCGGAGAGGCGGGCGACGACGCTCTTCAGCAGCGCGCGGTGCGTGTCGGAGAGACGGGCGTCTTCGGGTTCGAAGGCGAGCGCGATGGTGGCCGTGGGCGTCATCGCCTGGGGCGCCGGAGCCGGAACGGCAGGGGCGGCGGGAGCGGTGGGCGCGACCGCGGCGACGCGCGGCGGCGTAAGTTCGGTCGGAGCCGCCGGAGGTGCGGGCATCGCCGGGGCGGGCGCCGGTTCGGCGAGCGCGGGCGGCGCGGGAACCTCGGGCACCGCGGGAATTGCGGGCGGCGCGGCGGTTTCGGCGGCGGGCGGCATGGCGGCGGGCGTGCTCGGCGCGGGTGCGGCCGGAGCGGTCATCGCAGGTTCGGCGGGTGCGATCGGCGTCGGCTCCGCCGGGATTTCGGCGGGGGCGGGCGGCGCGAGCGGCGCGAGCGGCTTGGCGGTCTCCGCCGGAACCGGCGCGGGCATCGGCATCGGCTTCGCCATCGGCGCGGGTTTCGCGGCGGGCTTGACGGTTTCGGCGTTCACCTCGGCCTCGATCTCGGCGGCGGAGGGGGCCTTCTTCGCCGGGGCGGCGGCGCGCTTCGGCGGCGTCAGGCGCGGCGCGACGCCGGGCGGCGGGGTGAGCACGATGCGCTCGGCGCCGGGCAGCAGCAGCTTCTTGCCGGTGGCGGGCTGCATTCCTGCCGGCGGCTTGAGGACGATCTTTCGGGTGGACGTCTGACCCGGCGGGACCAGGTGGACGCGCTCGCCCGGAAGGCCGCGTTCGCCCGGCATCAGCAGGCCGGTGTCGGGGACGGCGTCGAAGCGCCGGGAGGACGCGCCGTCGAGGACCGAGGTATCCACGGTCACGGCGGGTCCGGCGCCGCCGACCAGAACCAACGCGGAGGCGGGCAGAGGCAATCCCGCCGCCAGAACCAGGGTGGTTCCGACGAGGCAGTTCCTGATCGTCCGATGCGTCACGTTACAACCCCCCGATAGGCGCAGGGGGCGTCATCCTGACGCCCTCCCGTTGCTGCCACACCATACCGAATCCGCGTAGGGGTCGTAAAGTGCGAGATCGTCGCATGGATTCGGTTGCGGAACGGTCCGCTCAGGCGCCGCGCAGAAGCCGCAGCATCGGCCCCTGGAGCTTGCGGTTGGTGGCGAGCGGATTGCACTTCGCCATCGCGTCGGCGCTGCCGTCGGTCGCCATCACCACGCCGCCCGCTTCCTGCACCAGGAGCACGCCGGCGGCGATATCCCAGGGCGAGAGGTTCTCTTCCCAATAGGCGTCGGCGCGGCCGGCGGCGACGTAGGCGAGGTCGAGCGACGCCGCACCCATGCGGCGCACCCCGGCGACGTTGCCCATCACCCGGCCGAGCTGGCCGAGGAAGCGCTCGTGATCGCCGCGGCCGCGGTGCGGAATGCCGGTCTCGACCACCGCGAGATCGAGCTGCGCGCGCGCCGAAACGCGCAGGCGGTGCTCGGTGTAGGGCGCGATGAGGAACGCGCCCTGGCCGCGCTCGGCGAAGTAGAGTTCGTCGGTGATCGGGTTGTGGATCACGCCTGCGACGATCTGGCCGTCGCGCTCGAGCGCGATCGAGATCGCGAAGTGCGGAATGCCGTGGAGGAAGTTGGTGGTGCCGTCGAGCGGGTCGATGATCCAGCGGTTGCTGCTGTCCTCGCCCTCGATCTCGCCGCCTTCTTCCATCAGGAAGCCGAAGCGCGGGCGCGCCTTGGCGAGCTCCTGCTGGAGCGTGCGCTCGGCCTTCTTGTCGGCGGTGGAGACGAAGTCGCTCGGTCCCTTGACCGAGACCTGGAGGTTCTCGACTTCCCCGAAATCGCGGGCGAGGCCGCGCGCGGCCTTGCGCGAGGCGGAGATCATGACGTTCAGCAGCGGAGACAAAGCAGCCATCTTGGCTCGCCGTCCTTTCAGGGAAATCCTAAACGATGCAAAGAGCAGGTGACGGGGAAGGGATTAACCCTTCGCCCGCTCGACGTAGGTGGCATCGGCGGTGTTGACGACGATGCGGTCGCCGGCGGCGACGAACGGCGGGATCAGCACGCGCACGCCGTTTTCGAGCACGCCCGGCTTGAACGAGGAGGAGGCGGTCTGCCCCTTCACCACCGCGTCGGCCTCGACCACTTCCATGATCACGGTCTGCGGCAGGGTGCAACCCACCGGCTTGCCTTCGATCGATTCGACCTGCACTTCCATGCCGTCCTGGAGGAAGGCGGCCGGGTCGCCGACGGCGTCCTTCGGCAGGGTGAACTGGTCGTAGGTTTCCTTGTCCATGAAGGTCAGGAGGTCGCCCTCGGCGAACAGGTACTGGCAGTCGCGCTCTTCCACCATCAGCTTCTCGACGGTGTCGGCGGTGCGCCAGCGTTCGTTGGTCTTGTTGCCGCTCGACAGGTCGCGCATTTCGACCTGGATGAAGGCGCCGCCCTTGCCGGGCTGGATCAGCTGAATCTTGAGAACCGACCACTGCTTGCCGTTGTGGTCGAGGACCATGCCGGGGCGGATCGTGTTGGCTTGGATTTTCATGTGCGTTCGCTATCGGTTGCGTGAACGGGCGGGACTCTTGAGAGCCCTCGGCGGCGCGGAAGCTATCACTTTGTCTCCGCTGGGGCAACCTCCGTCACCATCGCGGTTTCCGGATCGGCCGGGTAGGCGTGGTGCGAACCGTCGGTTGCGCGGGCGATCCAGCCGTTTGCGGAGGGGGTGACGAAGGCGTCGGTGGCCCAGACCTTGCCGTGTCCGCCGGGGATGTCGAGCACGTAGGTCGGCTGGGCGATGCCCGAGAGCGTCGCGCGCAGGGCCTCGGCGATGGCGCGGCCCTTGGCGAGCGGCACGCGGTAGTGCTCGGTGCCCGCGGCGCGGTCGGGGTGGTGGAGGTAGTAGGGCTTGACCCCCGCGCCGACGAGCGCGCGGAACAGCGCGGCGAGGGTGTCGGCGTCGTCGTTCACGCCCTTCAGCAGCACCGTCTGGCTGACCAGGAACGCGCCCTTGGCCTGGAACGCGCGGATCGCGGCGCGGGTCTCGGGGGTGAGTTCGTCGGCGTGGTTGACGTGGAGCGCCACCCACAACGCGGCGCGGCGCACGTCGGGGAGCGTGGCGGCGACGCGGATCGCGCGCTTCGGGTCGTGCACCGCGAGGCGGGTGTGGATGCGCACCCAGTCGATCGCGTCGATCGCGTCGAGGCGGGCGAGCAGCGTCTCCAGGCGCGGGTCGGTGAGCGGGTCGCCGCCCGAGAGGATCACCTCGCGGATTTCCGGGCGGTCGGCGACGTAGTCGAGCGCGTCGTCGATCTCCGCGTCGCTCATCCCCTTGGCGCCGACGCGGTCGCGGCGGAAGCAGAAGCGGCAGTGCGATGCGCAGCCGAGGGTGGGCAGCAGCAGCACGCGGTCGGGGTAGCGGTGCACGAGGCCGGGCAAGGGGCTGTGGGCGGCGTCGCCGATCGGGTCGTCGCGGTCGTCGGGGGTCGCCACCGCCTCGCGCGCGTCGGGCGCGAACTGGCGTGCCACCGGCTCCGAACGCTCGGCGAGCGCGCGCAGGTGCGGCGAAATCAGTTCCGGCAGGTCGCGCGGCGTCATCGGTCGTCCTTACATGAGGAGCAGAAACGCGATACATAGTCCAGGTCGCGCAGCGACGCCAGTTTTCCGAGCACGGACACGAAAATGACAAAAAACTGGTGGCATCCCGAGCGTCTCGCCGCCCGCCTGCCCAATCTCGAATGCCGCGCCCGGCTGCTCGCCGCGTTGCGCGCGCGCTTCGCCGCCTGGGGGTTCGCCGAGGTCGAAACCCCGATCCTCCAGGTCTGTCCGGGGATGGAGCCGCACCTCCGGGTGTTCCGCACCGAGCTTGAGGACGCCTTCGGCGCGAGCCGCGCCGACCGCTATCTCCACACCTCGCCCGAGTTCGCGATGAAGAAGCTGCTCGTCGCCGGGCTGCCGCGCATTTATCAGTTCGCGCGGGTGTTCCGCAACGGCGAGACCTCGCCGACCCATCATCCCGAATTCACCATGCTCGAATGGTACCGCGCCGGGACCGACTACGCCGCGCTGATGGACGATTGCGCCGCGCTGCTTGCCGACGCGGCAGTGGCCTCCGGGCGGGACACGGTGGCGTTCGGCGGCGTGAGCTGCTCGCTGATCGCGCCGCCCGAGCGGATTTCGGTGCCCGAGGCGTTCCGCCGCTTCGCCGGGATCGACCTGATGGCGGTGTTGGCCGACCAGGACGCGCCCGATCCCGATCCCGCGCCGCTCGCCGCCGAGGCGCGCCGCGTCGGCATTTCGGTTTCGCCCTCCGACCGCTGGGAGGACGTGTTCTTCAAGGTGATGCTCGACCGCGTCGAGCCGCGCCTCGGCGCGGGCCGCCCAACGGTGCTGTGCGATTACCCGGTGTGCCAGGCCGCGCTC
>QKGW01000476.1 GCA_003250275.1 Alphaproteobacteria bacterium | reverse complement strand
GTGGCGCGCCACGATCCCCTCCGCCAGACTGTCGGCGAAGCTGCGTTCCGGGTCGGCGGCGTAGACCGGGCGCATCCCGCGCCTCCTCGCTTACGGGTACTGGGGCAGGCGGATCAGGCGTTCGGTGGCGGGAATCGCCTCGGGAGTGCCGACGTGGTACCACGCGCCGTCGTGCTGGAGGCCGCGCAGGCGACCGGCCTCGGCGGCGCGGTCGAACAGCAGGTTGAGCGAGAACGCTCCCTCGGGCAGGTCGACGAACACACGCGGGTGGATCAGCGAAACTCCGGCGAAGACGTAGGGGGCGATGCGCGCCTCGCCGCGCCGCACCGGGCGTCCGTCGGCGTCGAGCGCGTAGTCGCCGGGGCCGTCGTAGCCGTGCGCCTTGGCGGTCGCCTGGAGGAGCAGCACGATGTCGGCCTCGGCGGGATCGAGCGCCTCCCACAGCCGGGCGAAGGTGGCGTGCGGGCCGTCGCCCCAGATCACGTCGGAATTCAGCACGAAGAACGGGTCCGCGCCCAAGAGCGGCAGCGCGTGAGCGACGCCGCCGCCGGTATCGAGCAGGGCGTCGGTCTCGTCGGAGACCGCGACGCGCGGCTTGGCGCGCTTCTTCACGTGTTCGGCGATCTGCTCGCCGAGGTGGTGGATGTTCACCACCGCGTCGTCGACGCCCCATTCGGCGAGGCGGTCGAGGTGGCGGTCGAGCAGCGTCTCGCCCGCGACCTGGATCAGCGGCTTCGGCGTGGCGAGGGTGAGCGGGCGCATACGCATTCCGAGCCCGGCGCACAGGATCATCGCATGGTGCGGACGCGGGCAGGCGGGGTTGGTGGGTTGCTTCAAACGGATGGGCACGGTGTACTCCTACGGACGTCGGCGGGGACGCGGGCGGCGAACCACGCCGCCACCGGTCCGAGCGCCGGATGCGCCAGGGCGGCCTCCAGCAGCCGCCAGACGCGGGGGATGTGAACGAGATATTGGGGCTTGCGGTCGCGCACGTTGAGCCGGGTGAAGATGCCGATCACCTTGGCGTGGCGTTGCGCCGCGAGCACCGCCCAGGCCGCGCCGAAGGCGTCGCGGTCGAGCGCGGGGAAGGCGTCGAGATAGCGCGCGCGGCCGCGCGCGATCAGCGCCGGGTCGAGATCGCGGCGCGCGTCTTCGAGCAGCGACATCAGATCGTAGCCGACCGGACCGCGCACCGCGTCCTGGAAATCGAGCAGGCCGCACGCGGCAACGCCGCCGCGCCCCGGCAGGCGCATCAGGTTGTCGACGTGGAAATCGCGCAGCACCAGGGTTTCGGGCTGCCCGGCGAGCGCCTTCAGGCTTTCGCGCCAGGCGGCGTCGTATGCCGCGCGCGCTACGCCGCCGGGCTCGCAGCCGACCGCGGGGAGGAACCAATCGGGCAGCAGCGCCGCCTCGGCGAGGTAGCGCGCCTCGTCGTAGACCGGCAGATCGAAACCCTCGAACGCCGCCGCCGCGCCGGTTTGGCGGTGCAGCGCGACCAACGCGTCGACCGCGAGGTCGTAGAGCGCGGCTTCGCTTTCGCCGGTCTTGAGCAGGCGGGTGAAGGTGCCGTCGCCGAAGTCCTCGAGCAGCAGGAAGCCGCCGCGCACGTCCTCGGCGAGGATCTCGGGCGCGGAGAGGCCGAGGGCGCGCAGGCGCGCGTCGATGGCGCGGAACGGGCGGACGTCCTCCATCGGCGGCGGCGCATCCATCAACACCGCGCCGCGCGCCGCGCCGGTCACGCGGTGATAGCTGCGGAACGACGCGTCGGCGGCGAGCGGCGACACCTGCGCGTCACCCCAGCCGCACGCCGCGAGAAAGGCCGCGCGCGCCTCGTTACGGGAGATCGGGTTCACGCATCGCCTCCGTGATCGGTTTCGAGGCGCTGCACCCGCCGCGCCCAATCCGGCCCGCGGCCGATCAGCCGCGCCTGGCGGGCGGTCGCGCCGTGCGCCGGGGCGAAGGTCAGCTCGACGTCGAGGCGGCGCAGCGGCAGCTGACGGCCGAGGCGTTCGGGCCACTCGATCAGCGACACCGCCTCTTCGAGCGCGTCGTCGAAGCCGAGTTCCCAGATGTCCTCCGGGCCGGTGAGGCGGTAGAGGTCGAAGTGCCAGATCGGCGCGGCGTCGGCGTCGTAGATCTGCACCAGGGTGAAG
>QKGW01000346.1 GCA_003250275.1 Alphaproteobacteria bacterium | reverse complement strand
GTAGGCCATCTCCGGCTCGTAGCCGGCCTCGACGAGGGTTTCGAAGCCCGCGCGGATGAGGCTGGTGAGACCGCCGCAGAGCACCGCCTGCTCGCCGAACAGGTCGGTTTCGCATTCCTGACGGAAGGTGGTCTCGATGATGCCGGAACGGCCGCCGCCGATCGCGGAGGCGTAGGAGAGGCCGAGGTCCATCGCGTTACCCGAGGCGTCCTGCGCCACGGCAACGAGGCACGGCACGCCCGCGCCGCGGAGGTATTCGCCGCGCACGGTGTGGCCCGGGCCCTTCGGCGCGACCATGATCACGTCGAGGTCGGCGCGGGGCTCGATCAGGTTGAAGTGGACGTTGAGGCCGTGCGCGAAGAACAGCGCGGCGCCTTCCTTGAGGTTGTCCTTGAGCTCGTTCTTGTAGATCTCGGCCTGCAGCTCGTCGGGGGTGAGCATCATCACCACGTCGGCCCACTTCGCCGCTTCCGCCGGGGTCATCACCTTGAGGCCGGCGGCCTCCGCCTTCTTCGCCGAGGCCGAGCCCGGGCGCAGGCCGACGCAGACTTCCGCGACGCCGGAGTCCTTGAGGTTGAGCGAGTGGGCGTGGCCCTGGCTGCCGTAACCGATCACCGCGACCTTCTTGGACTTGATCAGGTCGACGTTGGCATCGCTGTCGTAGTAGACGCGCATTTGGAATGCACCTTTCCGTTCAGAGAGTTAGCGAAAGAAAAATCAGAGAGAGTCGGCTCCGCGGGAGATCGCCGCCACGCCGGTGCGCGACACGTCGGTCAACCCGAGGGGTTCCATCAGGCGGATGAAGGCATCGAGCTTGCCGGTCTTGCCGACGATCTCGAAGACGAAGGACTCGTTGGTGGAATCGACCACGCGGGCCCGGAAGATATCGGCGATGCGCAGCGATTCGACGCGGCGCTCGCCGGTGGAGGAGACCTTGACGAGCGCGAGTTCGCGCTGCACCGAAGGTCCGTCGGAGGTGAGGTCGCGCACCCGGTGGATCGGCACCAGGCGTCCGAGCTGCGCCTTGATCTGCTCGATCACCATCGGCGTGCCGGTGGTGACGATGTTGATGCGCGAAAGCTTCTCGCGATGGTCGACCTCGGAGACGGTGAGGCTCTCGATGTTGTAGCCGCGCCCGGAGAACAGGCCGATGACCCGCCCGAGGACGCCCGCCTCGTTGTCGACCAGCACCGCGATGGTGTGGGTTTCGACCGCTTCGCCCGCTTGCACCATGATGTCCCCCTTCATCACACCAGCCCTTTCCCGGCTTCCGTCACCACCGGGCCGCGTCCGCCGACCAGCTCGCCGAGGAGCATGTTGTCGTGGGTCGCGCCCGAGGGGATCATCGGGAAGCAGTTTTCATCCGGATCGACGCGCACGTCCACCAGCACCGCGCCGGGGGTGTCGATCATCTTCCGGATCGCCGCGTCGAGATCGGCGGGCTTGTCCACCACCAGGCCAGTGCAGCCGAAGGCATCGGCGAGCTTGACGATGTCGGGCAGCGCCTCGGTGTGGCTCTCGGAATAGCGCGAGCCGTGCAGCAGCTCCTGCCACTGACGCACCATGCCCATGTAGCTGTTGTTGAGGATGAACACCTTGGCGGCGAGGCCGTACTGCACCGCGGTGGCGATCTCCTGCATGTTCATCATGAACGAGGCCTCGCCCGCGATACAGACGACGAGGCTGTCCGGATGCGCGATCTGCACGCCGAGCGCCGACGGGAAGCCGTAGCCCATGGTGCCGAGGCCGCCCGAGGTCATCCAGTGCAGCGGCTTGTCGAAGCGCTGGAACTGCGCCGCCCACATCTGATGCTGGCCGACCTCGGTGGTGATGTAGGTGTCGCGGTCCTTGGTCAGCTCGTAGAGGCGCTCGACCGCATACTGCGGCTTGATCACCGTGTCCGACGACGCGTAGGCGAGGCATTTGCGCGCACGCCAGGTGTCGATCTGCCGCCACCACTGGGTCAGCGCCTCGGCGTCGGGGCGGTATTCCTTGGCGCGCCACACCGCGTGCATATCGGCGATTACCGAGCCCGCGTCGCCGACGATCGCGACGTCGGCGCGCACGTTCTTGTTGATCGACGCGGCGTCGACGTCGACGTGGATGATCTGCGCGTTCGGCGCGAAGCCGTCGATGCGGCCGGTGACGCGGTCGTCG
>QKGW01000552.1 GCA_003250275.1 Alphaproteobacteria bacterium | reverse complement strand
AACATCTACACCGCGGCCGACACCTCGACCAAGGCGCTGGTGCCGGACGACCGCCCCTACGCCGGCTGGCTCTACGTCGGCGCCTCGCTAAACGCGGAAAAGCCGCGCGCGCCCTCGGGCACGTTCAGCAACATGACCTCGGTCGAACTCGACCTCGGCATCGTCGGCCCGCAGGCCTACGCCGAGGACATCCAGAACGGCTACCACAAGCTGATCGGCATCGGCGAGGCGGAGGGCTGGCGCAACCAACTCAAGAACGAGCCCGCGGTGCTGCTCACCGCGTCGCGCACCTGGCGCTCGGCGCCGCTCGCGCTCGGCCGGTTCGCCGCCGACGTGCTCCCCGAACTCGACGCCGGGCTCGGCAACGTCGCGACCTACGCGGGTGCGGGGGTGATGGTCCGTTTCGGCCAGGGTCTCGACGTCGACTACGGCCCGAGCCGCAATCCGCCGTTCTACTCACCGCCCGAGATCGCCGACCCCGACCGCGATTTCGCGTGGTACGCCTTCGTCGGCGCGAACGGCCGCGCGGTCGCGCACAACATCTTCCTCGACGGCAACACCTTCGTCGACAGCCACAGCGTCGACCGCAAATGGCTCGCCGGAGATTTACGCTTCGGGGTCGCGATGATGGCTCATGGGGTCAAGCTCGAACTCGCGGAAACCATCCGCGCCCGCGAGTTCACGGAGCAAGGCGATGCCGACCGGTTCGCAACGCTGACTCTATCGGCACGATTTTAGCGGCTTCCCCTTCGGCGACGCGCACGCAGTCGCGCCCCGCCGCCTTCGCCGCGTAGAGCGCGGTGTCGGTGTCGCGCAGCGCCGCCTCGAGCGAGGTGCCGGGCTTCCACGCGGCGACGCCGAAGCTCGCGGTGACGAGGATCGGCGTCCCCTCGGAGCCGAAGTCCTCGGACGCGAAGCGCGCGCGCACGCGCTCCGCCACCCGCGCCGCCGCGTCGGCGTCGGAGCCCGGCAGCATCAGCACGAACTCCTCGCCTCCGGCGCGCCCGAGCGCATCGGAGGGCCGGATCAGATCCTGCACGATCGCGGTGAAGTTCTTGAGCACGCGGTCGCCCGCGGCATGGCCGAAGCTGTCGTTGATCGACTTGAAGTGGTCGAGGTCGCACAGCACCAGCGAGAGCGGATAGCCGCCGCGCCGCGCCCGCTCCGCCTCGATCGCCGCGCGCTCGTTGAAGGCGCGGCGGTTGAGCGCGCCGGTCAGCGGGTCGGTGGTGGCGAGGCGGTGCAGCTCGGATTCCTTGCGCTTGCGCTCGGTGATGTCGGTGAACGCGGCGTAGATCAGGGTTTCGTCCTGGAGACGCAGCACCGTCGTCGAGCTCTGTACCCACGAGACGATGCCGTCGGCGCGCATCATCCGGGTTTCGCGGTCCTCGATGTGGCCGCGCACGGTCAGCTCGGCGAGGAGCGCCGCGTACTGCTCGCCCGACTCCCACAGCGACGCGGCGGGGCGGCCGATCAGATCGGCGGGCGCGAAGCCGAAGAACTTCGCCGCCGCCTGGTTGACGTAGACCACCTTGCCGCTCGCCTGGCCGCTGAGCGTGACCGGGATCGGCGAGGCGTCGATGATCGAACGCAGCGCGGTTTCGTTCTTCTGCAACGCCTGTTCGACGCGCTTGCGCTCGGTGATGTCGGAGAACGCGGCGAACACCAGGGTCTCGCCGTCGAGTTCGACCGGAGCCGCCGAATAGAGCACCCAGAACACGCTGCCGTCGCCGCGCGTCATGGTGATCTCGAAATTCTCGATCCGCCCGGCGTCGGCGAGGTAGCCCCGAAGTTCCTCGGCGAAGTCGTCGTCCTCGGTGAAGTCGAAGATGTTGACCTGGTCGAACCCACGGCCCTGGATGCCGAACAGCGCCACCGCCTGGGAATTCGCCTGCACCAGCGTGCCGTCGCGGTGGGCGAGCACGTACGCCACCGGCAGCGACGACAGCACCCGGCGCATCTGGTCGCGGGAGCCGCGCAGCGCCTCGCGGTTGTCGCGCAGGAGCGACAGCGCCTCGGCCTGCCGCCGCTCGCGCAACAGCACCATCCAGCCGGTGGCGAGGAACACCATCGGCATCACCGCGAGGCCGCCGATCGCCACCAGGCCGGCGTGCCGCAGGGTCATTTCGTCGAAGCGTGAAAGCAGGGCGAGCGGCGCTTC
>QKGW01000116.1 GCA_003250275.1 Alphaproteobacteria bacterium | reverse complement strand
CCGGAGTCGGTCTCGTCGAGGATCGCGAGCTTGGGCGCGAGCACCGCCATCTGCACCATCTCGTTGCGCTTCTTCTCGCCGCCGGAGAAGCCGACGTTGAGCGGGCGCTTGAGCATGTCCTCGGGCAATTGCAGTAGCTTCGCCTTCTCGCGCAGCAGCTTGAGGAACGCCATCGGGTCGAGTTCCTTCTGCCCGCGCGCCCTGCGGATCGAATTGAGCGCGGTCTTGAGGAAGGTGGTGTTGGTAACGCCAGGGATTTCGACCGGATACTGGAAGGCGAGGAACAGGCCGAGCGCGGCGCGCTCCTCCGGCTCCAGCTCCAGCACGTCCTGCCCGTCGAACTCGATCGAGCCGCCGGTGACCTCGTAGCCGGGGCGGCCCGAGATCACGTGGGCGAGCGTGCTCTTACCCGAACCGTTCGGCCCCATGATCGCGTGGACCTTGCCCGGCTCGACCGTGAGGCTGATCCCCTTGAGGATCTCCTTGTCCTCGACGTTGACGCGCAAATCCTTGATTACCAATCCGTTGCTCATCGATCTTCTCCGTATTCCTGAACTTGCGCGGTCAGCCGACGCTGCCTTCGAGACTGATGCCGACGAGTTTCTGCGCCTCGACGGCGAACTCCATCGGCAGGTTCTGGAGGACTTCCTTGCAGAAGCCGTTGACGATCAGGGCCACCGCCTCCTCGGGAGAGAGACCGCGCTGACGGCACAGGAACAACTGGTCGTCGCTGATGCGCGCGGTGGTGGCCTCGTGTTCGAGGGTCGAGAACGGCGTGCGGCTCTCGATGTAGGGCACGGTGTGGGCGCCGCACTTGTCGCCGATCAGGAGGCTGTCGCACTGGCTGTAGTTGCGCGCCCCCTCGGCGCCGGCAAGCACCTTCACCAGACCCCGGTAGGTGTTGTCCGAATGACCCGCGGCAATGCCTTTTGAAACAATGGTCGAGCGGGTGTTCTTGCCAATATGAATCATCTTAGTGCCGGTGTCGGCCTGCTGGGCGTTGTTGGTGATCGCCACCGAATAGAACTCGCCCACCGAGTCGTCGCCCTGGAGGATGCAGCTCGGATACTTCCACGTCACCGCCGAACCGGTCTCCACCTGGGTCCAGGAGATCTTCGAGCGCTTGCCGCGGCACGCGCCGCGCTTGGTGACGAAGTTGTAGATGCCGCCCTTGCCCTCGGCGTCGCCCGGGTACCAGTTCTGCACCGTCGAGTACTTGATCTCGGCGTCGTCGAGCGCGATCAGCTCGACCACCGCCGCGTGAAGCTGGTTCTCGTCGCGCTGCGGCGCGGTGCAGCCTTCGAGGTAGGAGACGTAGGCCCCCTCCTCGACGATGATCAGGGTGCGCTCGAACTGCCCGGTGTTCTGGGCGTTGATGCGGAAGTAGGTGGAAAGCTCCATCGGGCAGCGCACCCCCTTCGGCACGAACACGAACGAGCCGTCGGAGAACACCGCCGAGTTGAGGCAGGCGAAGTAGTTGTCGCCCTGCGGCACCACCGAGCCGAGGTACTTCTTCACCAGCTCGGGGGCGCGGTGCACCGCCTCGGAGAACGAGCAGAAGATAATGCCCTTCTCCTCGAGCTTGGCCTTGTAGGTGGTTGCCACCGAAACGCTGTCGAACACCGCGTCGACCGCCACGCCCGCGAGGATTTCCTGCTCCTTGAGCGGGATACCGAGCTTCTCGTAGGTCTTGAGCAGTTCCGGATCGACGTCGTCGAGCGACTTCGGGGCGTTCTCGGTCGACTTCGGCGCGGCGTAATAGTGGAGATCCTGATAATCGATTGTCGGATAGCTGACCTTCGCCCAGGACGGCTCCTCCATCTTCTGCCACAGCGCGAGCGCCTTGAGGCGCCATTCGAGCAGCCACTCGGGCTCGTTCTTCTTCGCCGAAATGAAGCGGACCGTCTCTTCGCTCAGCCCCTTCGGCGCGACGTCCATCTCGACATCGGTGACGAAGCCGTACTTGTAAGCGCCGCCCGTGAACTCGTGGACGGTATCGACGGTTTCGGTGGTCGATGGCATCGCTCGGTCTCCTCTTACGCCTGCATCGCGGCGGCGTGCCGCTCGGCGATCACTCGGGTCAAATCCTCGGGGTCCATGAACCGGGCCTCGGGCAACATGTCGATCAGCCGCACCTCGTCGAGCGACTTGCGGATCGCGACGTTCACCGCGTTCCAATGCCCGCTCATCGGGCACTGGTGGACGAACTCGCAGCACTCGCCCGACTCCTCGACGCAACCGGTGACGGCGATCGGCCCTTCCAGGGCCTCAATCACTTCCGCCATCGAAATCCCCGCCGGCGGACGGGCAAATCCATAACCGCCATTCACGCCGCGTGCCGATTGCAGGATCCCGGTGCGCGCGAGCTGCTTCAGGATCTTCGACACGGTCGGCAACGGCACCCCCGAGGAGGTGGCGAGATCGGCGGCGGAGCGCAGGCGATCGCCCCGCAACAGGTCGCAGAGCACTACGACCGCGTAGTCCGTCAGCTTGTTGACCTTGAGCATCGGTGTTCCCCGGTGCGTCCTCTCCGGAGGGGCGAATCGCAGTTGCGAATCGTTCTCACAAACAGGACTAAAACAGTACAGTTTCTGAATTAGTCCGATCACCGACGGAGTCAACCCGCAAATGCGTGGGCGCGAGAATTCTGGACCAAACCCGTCCGAAATCCGCCTGCAGGGAAGAGGGATCACTTGAGCCCCCGGTGCCTCCGCCCTAATCTGTAGCGGTTCGTTCGTTTTCCGAGGCCTCTCCATGACCGCGCGCCACCTCAAGACCATCGGCAGCCTCAATGCCTCCCTGCCCGTCCGGCCGGGCGCGCCGGCGCGCGTCGAGACCCTCGGCGTCGAACCGCTCTACCGCGGCTACTTCGGCGCCAACCGCTACACCCTCACCCACGAGACCTTCGCGGGCGGCAGCCTCGGCCCGATCACCCGCGAGGTGTTCGAGCGCGGCCACGCGGTGGCGGTGCTGCCCTACGACCCCGCGCGCGACGAGCTGGTGCTGATCGAGCAATTCCGCGCCGGCGCGCTGGTGGCGGGCTGGAACCCCTGGCTCCTCGAAATCCCCGCCGGGATGATCGAGCCGGGCGAGCAGCCCGAGGACGTGGCGCGCCGCGAAACCGCCGAGGAAGTCGGCCTGCCGCTCGGCCGCATCGAATTCATCGCCCATGTGCTCTGCACCCCGGGCGCGTCGTCCGAGACCGTGGCGTTCTTCTGCGGCGAGGTGTCCACCGGCGCGGTGCCGGAGCACGGCGGCCTCGCCGACGAGCACGAGGACATCCGCGTGTTCACCATGCACGCCGACGAAGCGCTCGCGCTGCTCGACGGCGGCGTTCTCGACAACGCCAGCACCCTTTTGGTGCTGCAATGGTTCGCGCTCAACCGCGCCCGCCTGAGGGCGCGCTGGCTTTCGAAGGAGGACTGATGGAACGTTCCGAGAGTCTGGTAACCGGCGCGTGGCTCGAGGCGCACCTCGACGCGCCCGACGTGGCGATCCTCGACGCGACCAGCTTCCTCCCCACCGATCCGCGCGACCCGCAGGCGTGCTTCCGCGAGGCGCGCATCCCCGGCGCACGGTTCTTCGACATCAACGACATCGCCGACCCGTCGAGCTGCCTGTCGCACGCGATGCCGTCCGCCCCCACCTTCCTCGCCAAGGTGAGCAAGCTCGGCGTCGGCGACGGCATGAAGGTGGTGGTCTACGACGCCAACGGCGGCGGCAGCGCGGCGATGCGCGCCTGGTTCATGTTCCGCGCCTTCGGCCACGGCGACGTGGCGGTGCTGGACGGCGGCCTGCCGAAGTGGCTCGCCGACGGCCGCCCGGTCGAGGACGGCCCCGAGCGCCCGATCCTGCCGCGCGACTACCGCCACTTCACCCCGCGCGACGGCGGGCCGAAGGTGGTCGGCATCGAGGCGCTGCACGACAACCTCGCCGCGCCCCGCGCGGTGATGGTCGACGCCCGCGCCGCCGAGCGCTACGCCGGCAACGCGCCGGAGCCGCGCCCGAGCCTCTACAAGGGCCACGTGCCCGGCGCGCGCAACATTCCGTTCCTTTCGGTGTTCAATGCCGACAAGACGCTCAAATCCGATGCGGAGCTTCGCGAGGTGTTTGCCGCCGCGGGCGTTCCGCTCGACGATACCCCGGTGATCGCGATGTGCGGCACCGGCGTCACCGCCTGTGTCGTCGCCTTCGCCGCGCATCTCGCGGGCAAGTCCGACGTCGCGATCTACGACGGCAGCTGGGAGGAATGGGGCAACGTCCCCGACGCTCCCGTCGCCACCGGCCCCAACCCCTGAGGCAGTTTTCCGTTCCGATGAAGCAAGACACCCTGATTACCCATACCGGCCGCACCTCGCCCTACTTCGCGCAGAGCGTCAACCCGCCGGTCTACCGCTGCTCCACCGTCACCTTCCCGACCATGGCCGCGATGGCCGAGGCGCAGGCCGACCACCTCAACGCCTTCTACTACGGCCGCATCGGCACGCCGACGACCCAGGCGTTCGAGGAGGCGGTGGCCGCGGTCGAGGGCGGTGAGCGCTGCATCGCGGTGCCTTCGGGCCTCGCCGCGATCGCGGGCACCCTCTCCGCGCTCCTGGAGGCGGGCGACCACGTGCTGGTGTCGGATTCGGTCTACGGCCCGACCCGCACCTTCTGCACCGACGTGCTGATGAAGAACGGCATCGCGGTGGAGTTCTTCCACCCGCTCCTCGGCGAGAACATCGAGGTGCTGTTCAAGCCGAACACCAAGGTGGTGTTCTGCGAAACCCCCGGCTCGCTCACCTTCGAGATCCAGGACATCCCCGCCATCGCCCGGGTCGCGCACGCCAAGGGCGCGATCGTGGTGGCCGACTGCACCTGGGCCTCGCCGATCTTCTACCGCCCGTTCGAGAAGGGCGTGGACGTCTCGCTGCTGGCGGCGACCAAGTACATCGTCGGCCACTCGGACGCGATGCTCGGCACCATCACCTGCTCGGAAGAGCTTTTCCCGATCATCAAGTCGAGCGTGGTGAAATACGGCTACTCGGTCGGCTCGGAAGAGGCCTACCTCGGCCTGCGCGGCCTGCGCACCATCGCGCCCAGGATGAAGCAGCACGAGGCGAGCGCGATCAAGGTCGCGAAGTGGCTTCAGACCCGCCCCGAGGTCGCCCGCGTGCTGCACCCGGCGCTGCCGGAGGACCCCGGTCACGACCTCTTCAAGCGCGACTTCCTCGGCTCCTCGGGCCTGTTCGGCCTGATCCTCGAGCCGTATCCGGAAGAGGCGATGGTGGCGATGATCGACAGCCTCAAGCTGTTCACCCTCGGCTTCTCCTGGGGCGGCTACGAGAGCCTGATCACCTACACCACCCCCGGCATCGTGCGCACCACCGTGCTGTGGAACGCCGACGGCCCGACGCTGCGCCTGCACGTCGGCCTCGAGGACCCCGACGACCTGATCGCCGACCTCGAAGCGGGTTTCGACGT
Source organism: Alphaproteobacteria bacterium (assembly GCA_003250275.1). Classification (GTDB taxonomy): domain Bacteria; phylum Pseudomonadota; class Alphaproteobacteria; order Rhodospirillales; family Rhodospirillaceae; genus Oleispirillum. Next base: position 2,848 of record QKGW01000116.1, on the reverse strand, counting down.
GCTCAACACGTTCGGAGGCTGAGATGGGCGTGGACGCGCTGCTCGCCGAAGTGAAGTTCGACGCCGACGGGCTGGTGCCCGCGATCGCCCAGCAGGCCGACACCGGCGAGATTTTGATGATGGCGTGGATGAACCGCGACGCCCTGATCGAAACCGTCGAAACCGGGCGGGTGTGCTACTGGTCGCGCTCCCGCCAAAGCCTCTGGCGCAAGGGCGAAAGCTCGGGCCAGACGCAGAAGCTCGTCGCGCTCCGGATCGATTGCGACGGCGACACCGTGCTCGCGCTGGTCGACCAGAAAGGCGTCGCCTGCCACACCGGACGGCGGTCGTGCTTCTACCGCGAGTGGCGCGAGGGCGATCTCGTCACGATTTCCGCCCCCGAGGTGTCGGAGGCCGAACTCTACGGGAAACCGTCTAGTTGAGCGGCAACAGGAGCCCGCGCTCGGGCGCGAGGTCGGCGCGCGCCGGTTCCTCGCCGACGAGGCGCATCGGTCCCTCGTCCACGGCGGCGGAGACGGGCATCGCCGCAACGGCGGCCGGAGTCGCCGGGGCGGCGGCGCGGACCGGCGCAACCGCCGGAACCGTAGCAGTGCGGACATCGCGAGAGAGCGGCTCCTGCGGCCGCGGCGCGGGCGGTTCCGGTGAGGTCGCGGGCTGTTCGTCGGCGGGCGCGTCGCCATCCGCGGTGATCCAGCCGATCGCGCGCCCCACCGCGCCCTCGCCGAGAGCGGGCGCGGGCGGCGGTTCGTGGGAGGCTTCCCGCCCGGCGTCGAGGGTTTCGTCGATCCAGCCGACGATTTGCGCGACCCCGGCTTCCTGCGTGCCAGAGCCGGTTTCGGCGTCCGCGCCGAACGCGAGCATCGGCGAGGCCAACAGCATTCCGCCGAGACCTGCTCCGATCCATGCGCCAATCGCCAAGGGTTTCATTCCGCGCCTCCGTTGCGGGGCAATATCGACACGGTTCGCGCGCATCGTCAACCGCTCCTCCTTGACGATATTTGTCGCATTCCCTTGATTCCAAGTCGCAGAATTCCGGAAAGGTCTTTCGATGTCCGATGCGCGTATTCCCGTCACCTTGGTCACCGGCTTCCTCGGCGCGGGAAAAAGCACGCTGATCAATGCCCTGCTGCATGATCCGCGGTTTTCCGGCGCGGCGGTTCTGGTCAACGAGTTCGGTGCGGTGGGGATCGACGCGGCCTTGGTGCGCGGCGTCGACGAAATGGTCGTCACCCTCGCCACCGGCTGCATCTGCTGCGCGATGCGCGGCGAAATGATCACCGCGCTGCGCGACCTGCACTTCCGCCGCGTCAAGGGCGAGGTGCCGGAGTTTCGCCGCCTGATCATCGAAACCACCGGCCTCGCCGACCCGGCGCCGATCGTCGCGACGCTGCTGCGGGACCCGATCGCGGCGGCGGCCTACCGCCTCGACGGCATCGTCGCGGTAATCGACGGCGAACACGGCGCCGACCTGCTCGACGCCCGCGCCGAGGCGCGCGCCCAGGCGGCGATCGCGGACCGGCTGCTGATCTCGAAGGCGGACCGCGCCGACCCCGACGCCCTCGCCCGCCTCGAAACCCGCCTCGAAGCCCTCAATCCCTTCGCCACGATCCGCCTGACGACCAACGGCGACGCGCCGCCCGAGGCGGTGATCGGCGGCTTCGACGACGCGCGCCCGCGCGCGCTCGAAAGCGTCGTCGCGGAGGATCACGGCGTGGTGGCGAAATCGGTGTTCCTGCCCGGCGGCGAGCCGGTCGTGGCGACGGCGAGCCGCATCGCCCTGTTCCTCGCGCTCAACGGCGGCAAGGTGCTGCGGCTGAAGGCGATCGCGCGCGCCGACGACGGCAACCTCTGGGCATTCCATGGCGTGCGCCACGTCGCCTATCCGCCGGTCGAGATCGAGGATTGCCCCGGCGACATGGAAAACCGCGCGGTCGTCATCGCCGAGGCCGAACCCGAGAACCTCGCGCTGCTCGCTACGCCTTCCAGCGGCGCGGCTTGAGTTCGGACACGATCACCCCCGCCACGATCAGCGCCGCACCGGCGAGCGCGAGGCCCGGCAGACGCTCGCCCGCGAGCCGCCCGAACACCCCCGCCCACACCGGCTCCGCCGCGTAGATCAGGGTCGCGCGCGTCGGCGAGATGCGCTTCTGCGCCCAGTTCATCGCCAGCTGGATCAGCGCGCTCGCGAGCCCCATGCCGCACGCGCAGGCGACCAGCAGCCACGAGAATTCCGGAATTTCCTCGCCGAACACCGGCATCAGCGCGAACGCGATCAACGAGGTGACGACGAGCTGCACCACCGTCACCCGGCGCAGATCGACGCTCCCGGCGAAACCGCCGATCAGGAGGATTTCCGAAGCGAACGCGACGGCGGCGACGATGGTGAGAATCTCGCCGATGCTGAACGAAATGTGCGTGCCCTCCGGCCCGGCGAGCAGCACCAGCCCGGTGAACGCGAAGGCGACGCCGACCCAGCTCAACAGGCGCGGCGGGCGGCGCAGCACCAGCCATTGCAGCAGCGGCACCAAAGGCACGTAGAGCGCGGTGATGAAGCCGGACTTGCTGCTCTCGATGGTGCGCAGACCCCAGGTTTGCAGAGTGTAGCCGAGAAAGATCGCGACGCCGATCGCCGCGCCCGCGACGAGTTCGCGGCGCGTCAGCCCCTTCATCACCGGAAGGGCGAAGACGAGCGTGGCGAGCGATGCCGCGGCGAAGCGGAAACCGACGAAGAACAGCGGCCCGCTCACCGACATCGCCGCCTGGACGACGAGGAAGGTGCCGCCCCAGACCATGGTGACGACGACGAGGGCGGCCTCGGGGGCGCCGAAGCGCTGCGCGGGGGCGGTTT
>QKGW01000186.1 GCA_003250275.1 Alphaproteobacteria bacterium | reverse complement strand
CGCCGCGCGAGGCGGACTACTGCGATTGGGATCCCGATCACAAGCGGCTCGGGGCCTCGGGCGTCGCGCCGGAAGTTCTCGCCGTCATTCCCGATCCGGAACAGATCGTCAGTTCCACCGCCCTGGTCGACCGCCTCGAAGAGGTCTGGCAGACCGCCGACGGCGACGCGAGCCGCGCCCGTCCGCAGGTGCTGGCGCTGCTCAAGGCGACGTTGAAGGACGGGTCCGACGAAGTCCGCCGCCGCTTCGAGACCGAGAACGCCACCGGCACCCAGGTGGTGCGCGCCCAGGCGTTCCTCGTCGACCGCATCCTGCACGGGCTGATGGAGTTCGCCACCAAGCGGGTGTTCGGCGGGGGCGTGCGCACCGCGGGCGAAAGCCTCACGGTGTCGGCGGTGGGCGGCTACGGCCGCAGCGAGCTTTCGCCGCATTCCGACATCGACCTTCTCTTCCTGCTGCCCTACAAGGCCACCGCCTACCACGAGAACGTCGTCGAATACGTGCTCTACATGCTCTGGGACATGGGGCTCAAGGTCGGCCACTCGACCCGCTCGCCGGACGAATGCGTGCGTCAGGCGAAGGACGACACCACGGTCAAGACCGCGCTCCTCGAATGCCGCTGGCTGTGGGGCGACCGCGCGCTTTACGACGAGATGCGCCGCCGCTACTTCGAGGACGTGGTGTCGGGCGGCGCGATCGCCTTCATCGAACAGAAGCTCGCCGAGCGCGACGAGCGCCACCAGCGCACCGGCTGCTCGCGCTACGTGCTCGAACCCAACATCAAGGAGGGCAAGGGCGGCCTCAGGGACCTCCACACCCTCTACTGGATCGCGAAGTACGTCTACGGCGTCGAGGCGGTCGAGGACCTCGTCGGGCGCGGTCTCCTCTCCGACGACGCGGTGCGCACCTTCACCCGCGCGCAGAACTTCCTCTGGACCGTGCGCTGCCACATGCACTACATCACCGGCCGCGCAGAGGATCGCCTGACCTTCGACCTCCAGCCCGAGATCGCGCGGCGGATGGGCTACCAGAACCGCACCGGGCAGAAGAACGTCGAGCGGTTCATGAAGCATTACTTCCTGGTGGCGAAGGAGATCGGCGATCTCACCCGGCTGTTCTGCTCGGTCCTCGAGGAGCAGAACAAGCGCCGCCCGCGCTTCGGCATCGGCCTGTCGCGCAAGCGGGTGACGCCCGAGGGGTTCGTCATCGACCGCGGCCGCCTCGACATCGGCTCCGACGACGTGTTCGCCAAGGACCCGCGCAACATCATGCGCCTGTTCCATACCGTGCAGGCGCAGAACCTCGGCATCCACCCGCACGCGGCGCGGCGCATCACCGAGGAGCTGTGGCGGGTCAAGAGCCTGCGCCGCGACCCCGAGTGCAACCGCCTGTTCATCGAGATTCTCGCGCACCCGAAGAATTCCGAAAGCACGCTGCGCAAGATGAACGAGTGCGGCGTGTTCGCGCGCTTCGTCCCCGATTTCGGGCGCGTCGTGGCGCAGATGCAGTACGACATGTACCACGTCTACACCACCGACGAGCACACCATCCGCACCGTCGGCATCCTCCACGACATCGAGCTCGGCACGTACGCCAACGACATGCCGACCGCGACCCAGCTCTTCCCGCTGGTGCAGTCGCGTCGCGCGCTCTACGTCGCGATGCTGATCCACGACATCGCCAAGGGCTCGGGCGAGGACCACTCGGTGGCGGGCGCGCGCATCGCCCAGAGCCTCGGGCCGCGCTTCGGCCTCGACGCCGAGGAGACCGAGACCGTCGCCTGGCTGGTGCGCAACCACCTGATCATGTCGAAGGTGGCGTTCAAGCGCGACCTCGACGACCCCAAGGCGATCGCCGACTTCGCCGACCAGGTGCAGAGCCCCGAGCGCCTGCGCCTGCTCCACATCCTCACCTGCGCCGACATCCGCGGCGTCGGGCCGGACATCTGGAACGCCTGGAAGGCGCAGCTCCTGCGCGCGCTCTACCTCCGCACCCTCGACCGCATCACCGGCGGCCTCGGCGCGGATTCCGGGCTCAAGGGCAGCGGCTCGGCGGCGCAGGAGGAAAGCGCCAAGGCGACCCTGCGCGACCGCCTCGCCGATTGGCCGGAGGAGGCCGTCGCCCGCCATCTCGACCGCGGCTACCGCGCCTACTGGCATTCCTTCGGCCCCGACGAGCACGAGCGCCACGCCCGCCTGATGCGCGAGGCCGACGAAAAGGGCGCGAAGCTCACCGTGGCGTGCAGCGTCAATCCCGAGACCGCGCACACCGAGGTGGTGGTCTACACCGCCGACCACCCCGGCCTGTTCTCGAAGATCGCGGGCGCGATGGTGCTCGCCGCGGCGACGATTCTCGACGCCCGCATCACCACCTTCTCCGACGGCATGGCGATGGACGTGTTCACCGTCCAGGGTCTCGACGGCGAGGCCTACACCGAGACCGAGCGCATCGAGAAGGCGATCGCCAAGGTGCTGCGCGGCGAGGTCCACCTCGCGCGCGAGATCGCCCAGCGGCCGCCGCGCCTCGCCAAGCGGATGAGTGTGTTCACCGTGCCGCCGCGGGTGCTCGTCGACAACACCGCCTCCGCCACCCACACCCTGATCGAGATCAACGGCCGCGACCGCCCGGGCCTGCTCTACGAGGTCACCTCGGCGATCCGCGACCTCGGCCTGCAGATCAACTCGGCGCACATCTCCACCTACGGCGAGCGCGTCGTCGACGTGTTCTACGTCAAGGACGTGTTCGGCATGAAGATCACCCACGAGGAGAAGGTGAAGCGCATCCGCCGCCGGATCCTCGACGCGATCGACCCGCCCAACGAAGCCCGCGTGCCGAAAGCCGCCTCCAAATGAGTCTCTACCGCGCCGTCGCGACCGTCGGCGGTTTCACCCTGATCAGCCGCGTCACCGGGTTCGCCCGCGACATCCTGATCGCGCGGATGCTCGGCGCCGGCACCCAGGCGGACGCCTTCTTCGTCGCCTTCCGCTTCCCCAACCTGTTCCGCCACCTGTTCGCCGAGGGCGCGTTCTCGGCCGCCTTCGTGCCGCTGTTCGCGCGCAAGCTCGAAGGCGACGGACGCGAGGAGGCGAAGCGCTTCTCCGACACCGTGTTCGCCGGGCTCGCGCTGGTGCTGCTCGCGATGGTGCTGCTGATGGAAGCGATCATGCCGTGGGCGATCACCGTGTTCGCGCCCGGCTTCATCCAGGTGCCGGGCAAGATCGCGCTCACCGGTGAGCTCGCGCGCATCGCCTTTCCCTACCTCTTCTTCATCGCCCTGGTTTCGCTGCTCTCCGGCATCCAGAACTCGCTCGGGCGCTTCGCCGCCGCCGCCGCCGCGCCGATCCTGCTCAATCTCTGCCTGATCGCCGCCGCGCTCGGCTACGGCCACGCCTGGAGCGGCGAGGGCCCGGCCCACGTGCTCGCCTGGGCGGTGTGCGCCGCCGGCGTCGCGCAGTTCCTCTGGCTCTGGTACCACAACGCGAAAAGCGGCATGGGCCCCGGCCTCGCGGTGCCGCGCTGGAACGCCGACGTCAAGCGCCTCGGCAGCCGCATCCTCCCCGGCGTCGTCGGCATGGGCGTCTACCAGATCAACCTCCTCGTCGACACCGTGATCGCCTCGCTGGTGTCCGAGGGTGCGGTCTCCTGGCTCTACTACGCCGACCGCGTCAACCAGCTGCCCCTGGGCGTCGTCGGCATCGCGATCGGCACCGCGCTGCTGCCGATGCTGTCGCGCCAGATCAAGGGCGGGCGCGAGGACGTCGCCGCCCACACCCAGAACCGCGGCCTCGAATTCGCCCTGCTGCTCACCCTGCCCGCCGCCGCCGGGCTCGCGGCGCTGGCGCTGCCGATCGTCGGCGCGCTGTTCGAGCGCGGCGCGTTCAGCGCCGAAGATTCCACCGCCACCGGCGCGGCGCTGATCGCGTTCGCCTGCGGCCTGCCCGCGCACGTGATGGTGAAGTGTCTGGTGCCCGGCTTCTTCGCGCGTGAGGACACCGCGACGCCGGTGCGCGTCGCGGCGGTCTGCCTGGTCTCGAACGTCGTCCTCAACCTCGCGCTGATGAAGCCCCTGGGGCACGTCGGCATCGCCACCGCGACCGCGGTCTCGGCCTGGATCAACGCCGGGCTGCTCGCCGCGATCCTCTACCGGCGCGGCCATTTCCGCCTCGATGCGCGGCTGCTCGACCGCGCGCCGCGGATCGTCGCCGCCGCCGTCGCGATGGCTCTGGTGCTGGTCGTCGCGCAGAGCTTCGGCGCCGATGCGCCGGTGCTCGGCGCGCTGCCGGCGTGGGGGCGTCTGGTCGTGTGGATCGGCGCCGGCGGGCTCGTCTACGTCGCCGCGGCGCGGCTGTTCGGCGCGGCCTCGGTGGCGGAATTGCGGGCGGCGCTCAAGCGCGGCTGAGCGCGCGCGCGGATGATGACTATATTATGGTTGCACAGCGCTCAACGCCTTGACCCTCCGCGGTGAAATGGAGGATACCCTTAGGACGCCGCGCCGCGGTTTTTCGATGGTCCAGCAGAGTCTTCCTCACATGAAACGGATTTTTTCGGGCATCCAGCCCTCGGGCAATCTTCATCTCGGCAACTATCTCGGTGCGATGAAGAATTGGGTCGCGCTGCAGCACGACTACGAATGCATCTTCTGCATGGTCGACATGCACGCGATCACCGTGTGGCAGGATCCCGCCGAGTTGCGCGCGACCACCCGCGAGCTGGCCGCCGGGATGATCGCCGCGGGCATCGATCCGGCGAAGAACATCCTCTTCAACCAGAGCCAAGTCGCCGCCCACGCCGAACTCGCCTGGGTACTCAACTGCGTCGCGCGGATGGGCTGGCTCAACCGCATGACCCAGTTCAAGGAGAAGGCGGGCAAGAACCGCGAGAACGTCTCGGTCGGCCTGTTCGCTTACCCCTGCCTGATGGCCGCCGACATCCTCGCCTACAAGGCGACCCACGTGCCGGTCGGCGAGGATCAGAAGCAGCACCTCGAACTCACCCGCGACGTCGCGCAGAAGTTCAACACCGATTACGGCAAGGAGGTCTTCCCCCTGCCCGAGCCGCTGATCTTCGGCACCGCGACGCGCGTGATGTCGCTGCGCGACGGTGAGAAGAAGATGAGCAAGTCGGACCCGTCCGACTATTCGCGCATCAACATGACCGACGACGCCGACGCGATCGCGCTCAAGATCCGCAAGGCCAAGACCGACCCCAACCCGCTGCCCGAGACGCTCGAAGGTCTCGAAGGGCGGCCCGAAGCGGAGAACCTGCTCGGGATCTACGGGGCTTTGGTCGACAAGAGCCTCGAACAGGCGATCGCCGAGGTCGGCGGCCTCGCGTTCGCCGATTTCAAGGGCAAGCTCGCCGACGCGGCGGTGGCCAAGCTCGGTCCGATCAACGCCGAGATGAAGCGCCTGCGCGACGATCCGGCCTATGTCGACGGCATCCTGCGCGAGGGCGCGCAGAAGGCCGCCGCGATCGCCAAGCCGGTGATCGACGAGGTTTACGAGGTGGTGGGTTTCCTGCGGCCGTAGGCCCCGCCGACGCACACCAGAGACAAGGAGGCCCCACATGCCGTTTTTCGAGAACCTGGGCGCACGGACCCGCGCGATGTGGGACGGCCTGCGGCGACGGACCGGCGGTGACGGCCTCAAGAGCGGCGTCAAAAGCGGCGTCGCCAAGCTCAACACCGGGCCCGGCCACTGGCGCGTGGCGAAGTGGACGGTGGCGGCGCTGGCGGTCTTCTGCCTGCTCTACTATCCGATCGGCATGGCGGTGATGCACCGCATCAACGACGATCCCGACTTCGCACCGCCGGAGATCCGCGACGGCCAGTCCCTCGCGGTGGCGACGACGATGGCGCTGATCGACCGCGAGGTGAACCAGACCGGCTGGCGCGCCAACGATCCGTTCTTCATGCCCTCGGCGGCGCTCGACAACATGCCGAACTTCCAGCTCGGCATGTTCTCCGCGCTGTCGCGCTTCGCCATCGAGCTGTCCGACCAGCTCGGCCGCACCCGCGGTTCGTCGCAGGTCGACCCCGACGTCGAGAAGGCGGTGGGCCTGCTCAAGTACCCGGGCGACGTGTGGGTGTTCAACTTCTCCACCTCGTTCCTGCCGACCGCGTCGTCGGAGAGCCAGTACCTCGGCGCCTATCGCGCGCTCAGCCGCTACAACGACCGCCTCGCCGAAGGGAAGGCGGTGTTCGAGCGCCGCGCCGACAACCTCATCGCCACCCTCGACCGCATCGGCGCCGACATGGGTTCGGCCTCGGCGCAGCTCGACCGCCGCATCGAAATGGGCGGTGGCCTGATCTTCGACCGCACCTCGGACGACGTGTTCTATCGCGTCAAGGGCCGGATGTACGGCTACTACATGGTGCTCAAGGGCCTCGGGAAGGATTTCGACGCGGTGATCCGCGACAAGGAACTCACCGCCGCGTGGGAGCAGATGCTCGGTTCGTTCCGCATCGCCGCGACCCTCGACCCGATGGTGATCTCGAACTGCAGCCCCGATGCGCAGCTCTGCCCCAGCCATCTCGCGGCGCAGGGCTTCTATCTGCTGCGGTCGCGGACCCAATTGCAGGAAGTCTCGAACATCCTGTTGAAGTAGACCGGACGGCGCGGCGGAGGCGCGAATGATCCAGATATACCTGCCGATCGCCGAAATGTCCGTCGATGCCGTGGTCATCGTCGGGCTCGGCGCCTTGGTGGGATTCACCTCCGGTCTGTTCGGCGTGGGCGGCGGTTTCCTGCTCACGCCGCTTTTGATTTTCCTCGGCATTCCGCCGTCGGTCGCGGTCGGCTCGGGCACCAACCAGATCATCGCGTCCTCGGTTTCGGGGGTGATCGCGCACTTCCGCCGCGGCAACGTCGACGTGCGCATGGGCGGCGTGCTGCTCGCCGGCGGCATGATCGGCTCGGGCCTCGGGGTACTGCTCTTCAATCTCTTGAAGAGCGTCGGCCAGATCGACCTCACCATCCGCCTCTCCTACGTGATCTTCCTGTCCTCGGTCGGCGGGCTGATGCTGGTCGAGAGCCTGGTGTCGTTGCTCAAGCACCGCCCGGCGACGAGCAAGCCGCGCGGCCCCGAGAACTTCGCCTGGGCGGCGCGCCTGCCGTGGCCGATGCGCTTCCCCAAGTCGGGGCTCTACGTCTCGGTGCTGCTGCCGATCGGCATGGGCGTCGCGGTCGGCATCCTCGTCGCGATCATGGGCGTGGGCGGCGGCTTCATCATGGTTCCGGCGATGATCTACCTGCTCGGGATGCCGACCCAGGTGGTGATCGGCACCTCGCTGTTTCAGATCATCTTCGTCACCATCGCCACCACCTTCATGCAGGCGACGCTCAACCACAACGTCGACGCCGTGCTCACCCTGCTCCTCATCGCCGGCGGCATCATCGGCGCGCAGTGGGGCGCGCGGGCGGGCGCGCGCATCGGCGGGCGCAACCTCCGCATTCTCCTCGCGCTGCTGGTTTTGCTGGTGTGTTCCGGGCTGATCCGCGAACTCGTCACCGTGCCCGAGGATCCCTATTCGATCGTCGTGGTGAGGCCGTGATGAAGCGGCTCGGCCTCATCCTCGGCGCGATGTTGGTGCTGATCCTCGGCGGCGACGCCGGGCGTGCGGCAAGGCCGGTGGTCGCCGATCTTTCCAATCACCTGGTCGCGATCACCACCGGCTTCTCCGGCACCCACGTGCTGGTGTTCGGCGCCACCGACGACCGCAAGGGCGACATCATCATGGTGGTGCGCGGCCCGCGCGAGACCCACGTGGTGCGCGAGAAGGTCCGCGTCGCGGGCGTTTGGGTCAACCGCAACGCCGCGCAGTTCCCCGGAATTCCCGCCTATTACGCGGTCGCCGCGACCGCGCCGCTCAACACCGTGGTGCCGTCGGAAATCCGCAAGCGCCACGGCATCGGCGTCGAGGCGCTGCCGTTCGCCGCCACCGACACCTCGGGCAAGCCGCTCTCCGACATGGACAGCCGCCGCTTCCGCGACGCGCTGATCCGGATCAAGCAGCAGGCGGGCCTCTATCCCGAGGAACTCGGCCTCGTCACTACCCTCGAGAATCGCCTGTTCCGCGCCGAACTCGACCTGCCGTCGACGGTTCCGGTGGGTGCGTACACCGTCGAGGTCTATTTCGTGCAGGATGGTTCCGTGATCGGTGCGGAGATCACGCCGCTGTTCGTCTCGAAGACCGGATTCTCGGCGGATGTCTATGATTTTGCGATGTATAGCGCCGCAAAGTACGCCTTCGCGTCGATCATTTTCGCGGTCTTCGCGGGGTGGGCGGTGGCCCTGGTGTTCCGCCGCTGAGGCGGAAACGACTTGAC
>QKGW01000235.1 GCA_003250275.1 Alphaproteobacteria bacterium | reverse complement strand
GCGGGCTACTCGATCAACGACACCGTGGTGATCTACGACCGCGTGCGCGAGAACCTGCGCAAGTTCAAGAAGATGCCGATCATCGATCTGCTCAACCTGTCGGTCAACGAGACGATGTCGCGCACCATCCTCACCGGCGGCACGACGATCGTCTCGGTGATCGCGATCGCGCTGTTCGGCGGCGAGGTCCTGCGCGGCTTCGCGCTCGCGATGATCTGGGGCGTGGTCGTCGGCACCTTCTCGTCGATCTACATCGCGTTGCCGGTGCTGATCTACTTCAAGCTCCGCAACTTCGATGCGATCGCGCCGCTCGAAACCGAGGCCGAGGGCCAGTAGGCTCGGGCTTTCGGGCAACGAAAAACGGCGGGGAGAAATCCCCGCCGTTTTTGATTTGGCGTGCGTTGGGCGTCAGACCGCCTTCTTGAGGTTCTCGGCAACGAACGACCAGTTGATCAGCCGGTCCAGCACTGCCTGAACGTAGTCGGCGCGGCGGTTCTGGTAGTCGACGTAGTAGGCGTGTTCCCACACGTCGAGGCCGAAGAGCGCGCTCTGGCCGTGGGCCAGCGGCAAATCGGCGTTGCTGGTCTTGGTGATCTTGAGCTCGCCCTTGTCGAGCACCAGCCACGCCCAGCCCGAACCGAACTGGCCGAGGGCGGCCGTCTTGAACTCGTCCTTGAACTTGTCGACCGAGCCGAACGCCGCGTCGATGCGCTCGGCGAGTTCGCCCGACGGTGCCCCGCCGCCCTGGGCCGAAAGGCACGACCAGAAGAGCTCGTGGTTGTAGGCCTGACCGGCGTTGTTGAACACCGCGGTCTTCTCCGGATCGCCCGCGGCGGTGAGGATGATCTCCTCCAGCGACTTCGACGCCAGCGGCGTGCCCTCGATCAACTTGTTGAGGTTGGTGACGTAGGTGGCGAGGTGCTTGTCGTGGTGGAGGTTCATCGTCGTCGCCGAGATGTAGGGCTCGAGCGAGGCCGGGTCGTACGGGAGCGGCTTGAGTTCGAAAGCCATATGGCATTCTCCTTCTTGGGTGAGCGGGAGAGGATCTCTCGCGGAAATCTCTTACCCGTGTGATTTAGGGCTAAAGCTCGGAAAGTTAAGGGCTGAGAACGCGAATTCCGCGGGGTCAGGGTTGCGTGCCGTGCTTGGCGGCGAGACCCGCGGCGATCAGCCCGGAGCGCACCGCGCCCTCGATCGTCGAGGGCAATCCGGTGTCGGTCCAGTCTCCGGCGAGGAAGAGATTGGGGTGCGGCGTGCGTGCCGCGGGGCGGAGAGCGAAGGCCTCCGGCGTCGCCGCGCTGGTGGCGCGCTTCTCGACGATGCGGTGCCATCCGGGCGGGGCTGGCGGCACCGCCTTGGGGAGCACCCGGCGCGCCTCGGTCCACACGGTTTGGGCCAGTTCGTCGGGGTCGGTTTCGGGCGCGCCGGCGATGGTGATCGAAACCACGCCGCCGCGCCAGAACACCCAGTCGGCGACGCCGCCGACGATGCCGCAGAAGCCGAGACCGTGGTCGACGTCGGTTTGGAAGTGGAGATTGACGATCGGCGCGGAGGCGATCGCGGGCGCGACGTCGGGGCAGAGGCGATGCGCCACCGCGTTGGGGATCGCGAGGATCACCGTTTCGCCCGTGCAGTCGATCGCGCCGCGCCGGAACACCAGACGGCGAACCCGCCCGTCGCCGCGGTCGAGCGCGAGCAGCGGCGAATTGAGGCGGACGTCGGCGCCGCGTGCGCGGAGATAGGCGAGGGCGGGCTCGGCGACGATCTCCGACCACGGCCGCGCCGCCTGCAACGGACGCCCGCCCGCCGCCCCCGCGAAGGCGAGGTCGCGCAGCACGTCGGCGGCATGGGGGGCGGAAACCTCCGAAGGGTCGGCGTTGAACACCGCGGAGAGGAACGGTTTCCAGAACCGCCGCCACGCCATGCCCGAGGCAGGCACGCGGTCGCCGACGGTCTCGCCGGGCTTGGCGGTGAGCACGCGCATTCCCTGGCGCAGCAGGCACAGCCGCGAGACGCCGGGAATCTTGAGCCCGCGCCCGAGCATCCAGAGCGCGCTTTCGCCGCCCGGCGAGACGCGCCAGCGCAGGCCGTCGGCGAGGTCGTAGAAATCCGTGCCGGTGCACGGCACCAGGCTGGTCGACGGCGCGCCGACGCCGCGCAGGAATCCGAGCGTG
>QKGW01000456.1 GCA_003250275.1 Alphaproteobacteria bacterium | reverse complement strand
AGGGCGGCTGCCTCGAAACCAGCCGCGCGACCACCCACGACGCGCCGACCTTCGTCGAGGAAGGGGTGATCCACTACTGCGTCGCCAACATGCCGGGCGCGGTCGCGCGCACCAGCACCCTCGCACTCAACAACGCGACCCTGCCCTACGCCCTCGCCCTTGCCGACAAGGGATGGAAGAAGGCGGTCACCGACGATGCGGGCCTCAAGAACGGCCTCAACATCCACGAGGGCAAGATCGCCTACAAGGCCGTCGCCGAGGCGCTCGGTCGCACTGCGGACTACCGTTCGGCGGACGCCTGCGCCGCCTGAACCGTTGCGGCGCGCGGGCTCGCACCCGCGCGCAAGGCCGTTCCAGAGGTCGGTTGATCTGGAAACCCGGCGTTGGATGTCCTCCCGCGCCGGGCGTGATGACTGGTTGAGTTTTGTTTCGTTCCACAGGATAGACTTTACCGGCCCGTCGTTCTCGGCGGGCCGTTTTTTTGTTTGTTGACGCCGGGCCCCGGCATCCGTATTTGAGCGCAAATGAGCACACGCACCCTCCCCCGCGCGGCCCAGGCCGCCTCGAAGATCGGCATCGTCAGCCTCGGCTGCCCGAAGGCGCTGGTCGATTCCGAACGCATCCTCACCCGCCTGCGCGCGGAGGGATACACGATCTCGCCGTCGTACGCCGATGCCGACGCGGTGATCGTCAACACCTGCGGCTTCCTCGACAGCGCGCGCGCCGAATCCCTCGCCGCGATCGGCGAGGCGATCGCCGAGAACGGCAAGGTGATCGTCACCGGCTGCCTCGGGGTCGACGAAAAGACCATCCGCGACGCGTTCCCGCAGGTGCTCGCGGTCTCGGGACCGCACCAGTACGAGGCGGTGATGGAGGCGGTGCACGCCGCCGCCCCGCCCGACACCAATCCGCACACCGCGCTGGTGCCGCCCGAGGGCGTGCGCCTCACCCCCCGGCACTACGCCTATCTCAAGATTTCCGAGGGCTGCAACCACGCCTGCGCGTTCTGCATCATTCCGCAGCTGCGCGGCCCGCTCGCGAGCCGCCCGGCGGCGAAGGTGCTCAACGAGGCCGAGGCGCTGGTCGACGCGGGCGTGCAGGAACTCCTGGTAATCTCGCAGGACACCTCGTCCTACGGCCGCGACATCGCGCACCAGGCGACCACTTGGCATGGCGGCCCGGTGCGCGCGCACATCGCCGATCTGTGCGAGGCGCTCGGCAAGCTCGGCGTGTGGGTGCGGCTGCACTACGTCTACCCGACCCGCGAGATCGAGGACCTGCTGCCGCTGATGCAGGACCGCGCGATCCTCCCCTACCTCGACATTCCGTTCCAGCACGCCAGCCCCTCGGTCTTGAAGACGATGCGCCGCCCCGGCGGCCACGACCGGCTGCTCGAACGCATCCGCCACTGGCGCGAGCGGGTGCCGGACCTCGCGCTGCGCTCGACCTTCATCGTCGGCTTCCCCGGCGAGACCGAGGCGGACTTCGCGGAACTGCTGCGCTGGCTCGACGCCGCCGAACTCGACCGGGTCGGCTGCTTCAAGTACGAGAACGTCGCGGGCGCACCCGCCAACGCCCTCCCCGACCACGTGCCGGAAGAGGTCAAGGAGGAGCGCTGGCACCGATTCATGCAGGTGCAGCAAGAGGTTTCGGCCCGCCGCATGGCGCGGAAAGTGGGAACCCGCATCGACGCGATCATCGACGAAGTCGACGAGGAAGGCGCCATTGGCCGCAGCAGCGCGGATGCGCCCGACATCGACGGCGCGGTGTTTCTCAACGGCGAAACCCGAGTCGCGGTCGGCGATATCGTCGAGGTCGAAGTCGAGCACGCCGAAGATTACGACCTCTGGGGCTCCCTGGTCGAAGAGTAGACGAGAGAAAGTTAACGCAAACCACTCTCAACCCGTTCCCTTGTTTGAATTTTTCGTGGTCTGGGGGTTGCGGCGCGAATTCCCGCAACCATCTCATTTCAGTCTGGGCAAGGTGTTTTCATCGACACGACACGGCCAAACTGAAACCCCGGCCGCTGCGAATCAAACAAGGGAGAAACCAATGAAACTTCAAACCGGAACCGCGGTCGCGGCTGCTGCCGGTATGCTGCTGCTGAGCGGCTGCGCGTGGGACGTCGCCGGCACCGAAAAGATGCCGAACCAGGGCGATGCGTTCGCCAAGGCGCT
>QKGW01000586.1 GCA_003250275.1 Alphaproteobacteria bacterium | reverse complement strand
GCGACGATCGCGAGGAACAGCCCCTGGGTGAACCCCATGTGCAGGCCCCAGAACGCCGCGCCGCCGCCGATCGCGAGAACGCCCGTCGCGCCCGCCAGCGTCAGATCGGCGAGGACGAGCAGCACCAGACCGGCGATCAGAAGCGTCACCCGGTCGGTCCGGTCGGAGAGTCTGCCGACCGGATAGGCGGACAGCGAGTAGGCGACGTTCATGACCACGAGGACGACCGGCACCAGAGCCAACGGCAGGCCGATCGACTGGGCGCGGAGGATGAGAAACGCCTCGCTGAACCGCGCGAGCGTGAACACGGTTGCGACCGCCGCCACCAGCCAGTAATCCGCGCCGAGGCGCGCGAGTTCGTCGCGGCTGAGGGGGGCGCGGACGCGGCGCAAGGTCTTGGGGCGGCCGGGCTCCCTCACCGCGACGAGAATCAGCCCGGCGGACAGGAGCGCGGGCACGACTGCGCTCCAGAAAACCACGTCGAAGCGGTTCGCCGTCGCCCACATCAGGCCGATCGCCAGAAGCGGCCCGATGAACGAACCGATGGTGTCGAGCGACTGGCGCAGACCGAAGCTCGCGCCGCGCAGCCCGGGCGGCGAAAGGTCCGCGACGAGGGCGTCGCGGGGAGCGCCCCGGATGCCCTTGCCGACGCGGTCGATGAAGCGGGCGGCGATCAGCCAGTCGAGCGTCGTCGCCAACGGAAAGATCGGCTTGGTGACGGCGGCGAGGCAGTACCCGAACGCGGCGAGGAACTTGCGCTTGCCGAGCCAATCGCTGAGCGCGCCGGAAAACACCTTGGTGATCGAGGCGGTCGCCTCGGCGATCCCCTCGATCAGGCCGACCGCCAGCGTCGAGGTTCCGAGAACCCCCACCATGTACATCGGCAGCAGGGCGTGGATCATTTCGGAAGAAACGTCCATCAGCATCGAAACGAAGCCGAGCGCCCAGATGCCGAACGGGATGCTGCGCATCCCTCCGCGCGGCGGCGCCGGTTGGGCCGCGTTCGACTCATCGCGAATTTTTTCATCCATCTCGAAAAGTCAACCGGTGGAGGGGTGCGGCATCGCGCCGATCAGCAGGCTCGCACAGTTTAGATGATTGCAAAATATCCGGCCATATAGCCGTCGCGGCCGGGGCCGTCGAAGCCCGGCGTCATCGCCCAGCCGCCGGCGGCGCCATCGCAGGGAATCGCGCAGAACCAGCGGAACGTCCCTTTCTTGCCGGGCGTGAAGACGTAGGTGGTGACCGATGGCGTCACCACGCCGCCCGCGCCCTCCCGGGCGGCGGGGATCATGACGTTGAGGCCGAGATTCGGCGCGGTCAGGGAATGCGCCATGTCGTCGTAGTTGACGAGCACCAGCGTAGCTTCGACTCCGGCCTTCAGCACCAGATTGGAGGGCAGGAAGGCGTCGTGACGCTTGCCGTCGGGACCGGGAAGGGCATGAGGCACCACGGAGATCACCACGCGGTCGGGCACCGGAGCGTCGCCGGGTTGCAGATCCGGCATCGCGGCTCGATCTCCCGCCGCCGAAGACGCGGCGTCGGAATCGCCGGAACTCCCGTAGCCTTGCATCATGTGCGGGCCGGTCCCGCTGCCCATCATCATGCCGGGCCCCATGTGGCCGGTGCCCTGCATCATTCCCCGCCCGGCGTCGCTGTCGCCGGACGCGGCCTGTTGCGCATTCGCGGCCCCCGCCAGAGAACAGAGGAACGCAGTGGCGACGAACGTGCCGTAAAGGGTTCGTTTGAGGTTCATTTTTGTCTCCTTGCGGAGTGCGGAGAGATGCCGACGCCGTGTATCGGCGGTTGACGCGTGCACGGCGTCCCTCGGCCGGCGTCATATGCGCGGCCGGAGGTTTTAGACGTGGGAATATTTTCATGTCGCCGCCAGCCCGGCGAAACTCCCCGGTTTCTCGCCAAACGCCGCGCGCATCCGCCGAAAGGCGGGACCGAACCTCGCCGCCGGAGTGATGGACGCCGCCGTGGCGGTATCCCACAATGAGCGCCGGGAGCCGCGTTTCCCGCGACTCGTTTCAGGAGAAAACACGATGAAGCTTATGACGTTGGCGACCGCGGCTGGTCTTGCGATGGCTTTCGCCCTCGGGCCGGTCGCGACGGGTCATGCGATCGCCGCCGACAAGACCGCGAAGGCACTCAAGGACACCGGGAAATCGGAG
>QKGW01000070.1 GCA_003250275.1 Alphaproteobacteria bacterium | reverse complement strand
GTCGGCCATGTGCCGCGCGCTGCCGGTGCCGGGGATGACGCAGGTCACCGCCGGGTGCGCGAGCACGAACTTCAGGAGAATTTGCGCCCAACTGGTCGCGCCGATCTCGGCCGCCCAGCCGGGCAGCGGGCGCGACGCGAGGCGTCGGATCAGCCCGCCGCCGCCGAACGGCCGGTTGATCAGCACCGCGACCTTGCGCTCGGCGGCGAGCGGCAGAAGCATCCGCTCCGCCGCGCGGTCGTCGAGCGCGTAGTTGAACTGAACGAAGTCCGGGTCCTCCGCCTCGATCACCGCGCGCAGATCGTCGTACGCGCCGGAATGGTAGTGGGTGATGCCGATGTAGCGGATGCGCCCGTCCGCCTTCCACAGCCGTAGCGTCGGCATGTGGCTGCGCCAGTCGAGGAGGTTGTGGATCTGCATCAGGTCGATGGTCTCGGCGCGGAAGAGGCGGAGGGATTCGGTCATCTGCCGCTCGCCGGATTCGCGCCCGCTGGTCCACACCTTGGTGGCGAGGAAGGCGCGTTTGCGCATCCCGAGTTTGGCGAGCGCCCAACCCACTACCTCTTCCGAACTGCCGTACATCGGCGAGGAATCGATGACGCTGCCACCCGCGTCGAACAGGGTTTTCAGCACTTCGGCGCGCTCCGCCATTGCCGCCTCGTCGCCGCCGACGTCGAAGGTCTGCCAGGTGCCGCAGCCGACCACCGGCAGCGCCTCGCCGGTCTTGGGGATCGGGCGGGTGCGCATCGTGAAGCCGGTGTCGGCGCGCGCGCCGCCCGCGCCGAACGCGGCGGCGGCGACGGCAAAACGCAGGAACTCGGCACGGGTCAGGTCGGTCATGTCGTCCTCCGGTTTTCGAGATCCGCGGCGCGCGCCGCCTGACGGCGGCCGAGCCAGAGCGAGAGCAACGCCCAGCCGAGCGCGGGCAGCGCCGCGCCGAGCGCCACCGCGCCGCCGCCCGCCCCGGCGAGCAGTGCGGCGAGCCAGCCGCTCGCGGCGTCGCCGCCGCGATAGACCACGGTTTCGATCGCCGACTTCGCCTTGTACTTGGCCTCGCGGTCGACGACGGTGTAGAGCACCTCGCGCGCCGGGCGGGAGAGGGCGTAATCGACGCTGCGCCGCAGCCCCTGCGCGACGCCGAGAACGAGCGGGCGCGGATCGAGCGCGAGCGCCGCGAACGCGCCGAGGGCGGCGAGGGGCAGGAGCGCGAGCGCGCCGCCGACGCCGATGCGGCGGATCAGGCGCGCGGTGACGCCGAGTTGCAGCGCCAGCGTCAGCACCGAGACCGCGAGGTCGACGACGGCGAAGAAGCGGGTGCGTTCGCCGGTATCGCTCCAGTGCGCGGCGACGATGCGCGCCTGCTCGAAGTAGATCAGTGTTGCGGCGGTGGTGTGAAGCAGCATGTAGAGGACGATCGCGGCGAGGTAGGGCGAGCGCGCGATCGCCCGGAGGCCGCCCCACACGCCGCCGCCGACGGTGCGGTGCGCGGGGTGCTCGCCGCCGCCCTGGCTGGCGATCAGCCGGGCGTAGGCGAACACCGCCGCTTCGAGCAGCGCCGCGGCGATCAGCGTCAGTCCCGCCGCGCCGATCGCGGGGGCGAGCAGCGCCGCGAGGGCGGGGCCGGCGAGGGTTCCGGCGGTGCCGCCCGCCGCGACCACGCCGAACAACCGGCGGCCCTGTTCGGGGGTGAAGCTGTCCGCCAGCACGCTCCAGAACACGCTGAGGACGAAGAGGTTGTAGACCGAGATCCAGACGAAAAACACCCGTGCCACCCACACCGCGCGCACGTCGAGCCACGCGAGCACGGAGAACGCCAGCAGGTTGAGGGCGAAGAAGCGGTAGACCAGCGGCACGAAGCGGCGCGGCGGCAGACGGCCGCTCAGTCGCCCGAACACCGGCACCAGCGCGAGCATCGCGAGGAAGGTGGCGGTGAACAACCAGGGCAGGTGCCCGCTGCCGCCGACCAGCCCCATCGCGTCGCGCAGGGGGCGCAGCAGGGTGTAGCCGCACAGCAGGCAGAAGAACATCGCGAAAGGCGAGCGCGCCCGCCTCGCCCGTGCGCAGGTCGGCGGCGCGGGCGAACCGGCGTGCGAGGCGGGCGGCGCCCGGAGCGGCTTCGGTTTCGGCCATCGCTCAAAAGATAGGATCGGAACTCGGGTTTTGCCGTGGTGTCGAAAGGTGTCGAAAGTTATCGACGTTCTTATAAATACCATAATTAATTGAATATGTTGTCGTTTGTGCCGCCCTTGACAGCGCCGCTCGGGGTGTGGAACTCTGGGTTGAAAGTGGACGCGACGGGAGGGGTACGCAAACCCAAGACACGGCAACGGGAACGCCGACGGCTGGCCGAACAACCACAACAGGCCGCGGCGCACAAACCCGATCCGCA
>QKGW01000017.1 GCA_003250275.1 Alphaproteobacteria bacterium | reverse complement strand
GCTTCTCTTCGTAGTACGGCACCTGGATCCGCTGACAGATCACCGAGGACGGGTTGAGCCGCTCGGAGAGCTGGTTGTCGGGATCGAAGATGAACGCCATGCCGCCGGTCATGCCCGCGGCGAAGTTGGGGCCCACCGGGCCGAGCACCACCGCGGTGCCGCCGGTCATGTACTCGCAGCCGTTCGAGCCGCAGCCCTCGACCACCACTTCCGCGCCCGAGTTGCGCACGCAGAAGCGCTCGCCCGCCTGGCCCGCCGCGAACAGCTTGCCCGAAGTCGCGCCGTAAAGGACGGTGTTGCCGATGATGGTGTTCTTGTGGCTTTCGAGCTTGCTCGCGATCGACGGCCGGATGGTGATGAGACCGCCCGAGAGACCCTTGCCGACGTAGTCGTTGGCGTCGCCCTGAACCTCGAGCTTGAGGCCCTGCACCGCGAACGCGCCGAGCGACTGGCCCGCCGAGCCGCGCAGCAGCACGGTGATGTGGCCGGGGCGCAGCCCGGTCATGCCGTAGCGGGTGACGATGTGGTGCGACATCCGCGTGCCGATCGCGCGTTGGACGTTCCGCACGTCGTAGGAGAGCTGCATCTTCTCGCCGTCCTCGAGGGCGCGGCGGGCGTCGTGGATCATCTGGATGTCGAGGGTGTCGGGCACCTCGTTGCGCTCGTTCTCCCCGAGGGTGCAGCGGTTCGGCCAACCGCCGACGTCGGGCTGCACCAGGATCGGGTTGAGGTCGAGGTCGTCGAGGTGCGCCGCGCCGCGGCTGACCTGATGCAACAGGTCGGAGCGGCCGACCACCTCGGCGAGGGTCTTCACGCCGATCGACGCGAGGATCTCCTTCACTTCCTCGGCGAGGAAGGTGAAGAGGTTGACGACGCGCTGCGGCGTGCCCTTGAACTTGGCGCGCAGGTCCTCGTCCTGGGTGCACACGCCCACCGGGCAGGTGTTGGAGTGGCACTGGCGGACCATGATGCAGCCCATCGAGATCAGCGACAGGGTGCCGATGCCGAACTCCTCGGCGCCGAGCATCGCGGCGATGACGATATCGCGGCCGGTCTTGATGCCGCCGTCGGTGCGCAGGGTGACGCGGTGACGCAGACGGTTGAGGGTCAGCATCTGGTGCGCCTCGGCGAGGCCGAGTTCCCACGGCAGGCCGGCGTACTTGATCGAGGTCATCGGCGAAGCGCCGGTGCCGCCCGAGTTCGCCGAGATCGAGATGATGTCGGCCTTCGCCTTCGCCACGCCGGCGGCGATCGTGCCGATGCCCGACCGCGCGACCAGCTTCACGCACACGCGGGCGCGCGGGTTGATCTGCTTGAGGTCGTAGATCAGCTGCGCGAGGTCCTCGATCGAGTAGATGTCGTGGTGCGGCGGCGGGCTGATCAGCATCACGCCCGGAGTCGAGTGGCGGAGATGCGCGATCATCTCGGTCACCTTGAAGCCGGGCAACTGGCCGCCCTCGCCGGGCTTGGCGCCCTGGGCGACCTTGATCTCGATTTCGCGGCACTGGTTGAGGTATTCGGCGGTGACGCCGAAGCGGCCCGAGGCGACCTGCTTGATCGCCGAGTTCGGGTTGTCGCCGTCCGGGGTCGGATGGTAGCGGTCGCGCACCTCGCCGCCCTCGCCCGAGCACGACTTCGCGCCGATGCGGTTCATCGCGATGTTGAGCGCGCCGTGCGCCTCGGGGCTGAGCGCGCCCAGGGACATGCCGGGGGTGAGGAAGTGCTTGCGGATCTCGGTGACCGATTCGACTTCCTCGGGCTGCATCGCCGGACCGGCGGCCTTGAACTCGAGGAGGTCGCGCACGTTGATCGGCGGCATCGCGTAGACGCCCTGGGCGTATTCCTTATAGAGCGCGTAGTTGTCCTGCGCGCAGGCGTCCTGGACCTTGTGGATCAGGCGGCCGTCCCAGCCGTGCACCTCGCCGCCGTTGCGGTGGCGGTAGAAGCCGCCCATCGGCAGCATCGGGTGCTCAAGCGCGAAGGCGCGCTTGTGCTGCTCGACCATCTGATGCTGGATGCCCGAAAGGCCGATGCCGGAGATGCGCGAGTTCATGCCGGGGAAGAATTCGGCGACGAGGGTGCGCGACAGGCCGACGGCCTCGAAGTTGTAGCCGCCGCGATACGACGAGATCATGCCGATGCCCATCTTGGACATGATCTTGAGCAGGCCCTGGTCGATCGCG
>QKGW01000304.1 GCA_003250275.1 Alphaproteobacteria bacterium | reverse complement strand
ATGAAGTAGGGCTTGGGCGCGCCCGAGGGCGACAGCAGGGTGACGTCCGGGCTGTCCGGCGCTTCGGTCTGCTTGTAGGTCGAGAGCGTGACGTCGTCGAGACGGCCGCCGACCAGCGAGATCGAACCTTCGAGGCGCGGCGTCTTGATCTTCACGCGGTTGCCTTCGGCGATCACTTCCTCGCGGCTGTGGCGGGGCTCGACCGGGGCCGTGGACTCGGCGGTGCCGGGAGCCGCGGGCGCGGCAGGCACGGCGCTGTCCGAGGCAGCGGGCGACGTCGGCGGCACGACGGGGTTCGGCGACGGCTTCATGAAGAAGAACTGATAGCCGAGCAGAATGGCGATCGACAGGACCACCGCGAGGATGACGTTACGCTGTTCGGACATCGTCAGGATCTATCCAGAGTTACGAGGGCGGGTTGGCGGATCGGGCACGGGATCATAGCCGAAACCGCCGAAAGGATGACAACGCAAAATCCGCCGCACGGCGAGCCAAAGGCCCTTGACCGGTCCGTGGCGTTCGAGCGCCTCAAGCGCGTAGGCGGAGCATGTCGGGGTGAATCGGCACTTCGGGCCGAGCATGGGCGAGATCGCCAGCCGATAGACGTGGATCGGCAGCTTGATCGCGCTGATCAGAGCGTGGCGCACGAACTCGGTCATCACGGCGTTCCGCTGCCCGGTTGGTCCGGCGCCGGCTCCGCAGCCAAGCGCCCCAGACGTTTTAAAGCGGTTTCCAAATCTTGCAACAACGCAGTGTACGGACGGGTCGCGGTCTGCGGCCGTCCGATCAGCACGTAGTCGTAGCCGGGTTCCGCCCGGGTCGCGACGATCTCGCGCGCGGCGGCCCTCAAGCGGCGCTTGACGCGGTTGCGCACCACCGCGCCGCCGACCTTGCGGCTGGCGGTGAAGCCGAGCCGCGCCGTGCCTTCGGCACGGCAAACATGCGGAGTCGCCACGGCCTGGAGAACCAGGCCGGGCGTCGCGAACTTGCGTCCTTGTCGCGCGGCGCGCAGAAATTCCGCGCGGCGCGTCAATCTCAGGACCACAGTCATGCCCGTAGTCCTTGGCACGCCGAGCTTAGGCGGACAGGCGCTTACGGCCCTGGCGGCGGCGGTTGGCGATCACGCGGCGGCCGCCGACGGTGGCCATCCGCGAGCGGAAACCATGCCGACGCGCCCGGACCAATTTACTGGGTTGATAGGTGCGTTTCACGCTTCCAACTCCTCTTGTGCGGGGCTTCCATCGAAGGAGCCGCCTTATAGAGTGTCGTTTGGGCGAAGTCAACCCGGATTCAGCCCCGCCTCCGCCGCCTCTTGCCAGCCGCGTCCGCGACCGGCATCCTTTTCCAATCTCTACGCTTCGCCCTTGTGACCGGCGAAAATACGCCCACCTTTCGAGTGGGGAAGAGGTCGTGGATGAATAGGGAGAAATCGCGATGACGTCGATCGGCAACTGGGTCTCGGGCGGGATCGGAATGGGTCTCGGCCTGCTCGCGCTCTACGTCTCGGCGCACGCGCGCGACGATTATATCTATAGCGTCGGGCTGATCGTCGCGGTCGCCTGCGCGCTGTTCGTGATGAACATGATCAAGCAGGCGTTCGACGAGGCGGAACGGCACTGAGGAGGCGCAGATGACCACCTGGGATCCCCGCCAGTACGCCGCCTTCGCCGACGAACGCGCCCGCCCCGCCAGCGACCTGCTCGCCCGCATTCCGCTCGAAACCGTGACCGCGGGCGTCGACCTCGGCTGCGGCACCGGCGCGCAGCTCGCCGCGATCGCGCGGCACTGGCCGGCGGCGCGGCTCTGGGGCGTCGACCTCTCCGAGGAGATGCTGTCGGTGGCGCGCGAGACCGTCGCCCGCGCCTTCTCCCCCGCGGACGGCCAGCGTATCCGCCTCGACCGCGCCGACATCGGCGCGTGGGAACCGCCCGAACCCCTCGACCTGATCTATTCCAACGCCGCGCTCCACTGGCTCGACGACCACGCCGCGCTGATGCCGCGGCTGATGGGGCTGCTCAAGCCCGGCGGCGTGCTCGCGGTGCAGATGCCGCGCAACTACGCCGCGCCCGCCCACAAGGCGCTGGGGGAAACCCTCTCGATCGGCCCCTGGCGCGAGCGCCTCGCGGCGCTGCTGCGCCCCGAGCCGGTGTCGCCGCCCGAGGTCTACGACGAACTGATCTCGCCGCTCGCGAGCCGCATCGACGTGTGGGAAACCGTCTACTACCACCACCTCTCGGGTGAGGATCCGGTGTTCAACTGGGTCAAGGGCACCGCGATTCGCCCGTTCCTCGATGCACTCCCCGACGACCAGCGCGGCGACTTCGAGGCCGCCTGCAAGGCGCGGCTGCGCGATGCCTATGCGACTCGCGCCGACGGCATTACGGTATTCCCGTTCCGGCGGGTGTTTTTCGTCGCGGTGAAGAGGTAGAGTTATGGTTCGGTCCAGGGGGATGAATTCGCCGATGGATTGCCTAAGTTTCAGCGCATCCCCCGAATCTTGGCACGTATCCAGAGTGGGGGGTCCCCGCCGCCCGACCCCCGAAAGGCAGGAAACCGTATGACCGCCGTCGCCCAGACCTCAGCCGCGCGCCCGGCCGAGCCCTATCTCGAAGACATCGTCAAGAAGTTCACCGTCGCCTCGGTGTTCTGGGCCCTCGTCGGCCTGTTCGTCGGCGTCTACATCGCGTTCCAGCTCGCCTTCCCGGTGCTCAACCTCGATCTGCCGTGGACCACCTTCGGGCGTCTGCGGCCGTTGCACACCTCGGCGGTGATCTTCGCCTTCGGCGGCAACGTGTTGATCGGCACGTCGTTCTTCGTCGTGCAGCGCACCTGCCGCGCATCGCTGTTCGGCGGCGAGCCGCTCGCGCGATTCGTCTTCTGGGGCTATCAGCTGTTCATCGTGATGGCGGCGATCGGCTACCTCACCGGCGTCACCCAGTCGAAGGAATACGCCGAGCCCGAATGGTTCGTGGACATCTGGCTGACCATCGTCTGGGTCGCGTATCTCGCGGTGTTCCTCGGCACCATCCTCAAGCGCGAGGAACCGCACATCTACGTGGCGAACTGGTTCTACCTCGCGTTCATCGTCACCATCGCGCTCCTGCACGTCGGCAACAACCTCGCGGTGCCGGTGTCGTTCTTCGGCGCGAAGAGCTATTCCGCCTACACCGGCGTTCAGGATGCGATGACCCAGTGGTGGTACGGCCACAACGCGGTCGGCTTCTTCCTCACCGCGGGCTTCCTCGCGATCATGTACTACTTCGTGCCCAAGCGTGCGGAGCGGCCGGTCTATTCCTACCGCCTTTCGATCGTCCACTTCTGGGCGCTGATCTTCATCTACATCTGGGCCGGCCCGCACCACCTCCACTACACCGCGCTGCCGGACTGGGCGCAGACGCTCGGCATGGTGTTCTCGATCATGCTGTGGATGCCCTCGTGGGGCGGCATGATCAACGGCATCATGACCCTCTCGGGCGCGTGGGACAAACTCCGCACCGACCCGGTGCTGCGCTTCCTCGTCACCGCCGTGGCGTTCTACGGGATGAGCACCTTCGAAGGCCCGCTGATGTCGATCCGCGCGGTCAACTCGCTGTCGCACTACACCGATTGGACGATCGGCCACGTGCACGCCGGCGCGCTCGGCTGGGTGGCGATGATCTCCTTCGGCGCGCTCTACCACCTCGTGCCGGTGCTGTGGAAGCGCGCCGGGCTCTATTCGATGCGCCTGGTGTCCTACCACTTCTGGATCGCCACCGTCGGCATCGTGCTCTACATCACCGCGATGTGGATCTCCGGCATCATGCAGGGGCTGATGTGGCGCGCCTACGACGAGTGGGGCTTCCTCCAGTACTCGTTCATCGAGACGGTCGAGGCGATGCATCCGTACTACGTCGTCCGTGCGCTCGGCGGTACGCTGTTCCTGATCGGCGGCTTCGTCATGGCGTACAACATGTACAGGACGGTGAAGGGCGACGTGCGCGTCGAGAAGCCGTTCGAAACCGCGCCGCAGAGCGCGCCGGCTGAATAAACGGGGGACGTCCGGGAATGAAACTGATCCACGCGAAGGCGGAGAAGAACCTCCTGGTTCTGTTCCTCGCGGTGTTCATCACCGTGTCGATCGGCGGCATCGTCGAGGTCCTGCCCCTGTTCACGATCGAATCGACGATCGAGAAGGTGAAGGGGATGCGGCCGTATACGCCGCTCGAACTCACCGGGCGCAACATCTACGTGCGCGAGGGCTGCTACCTCTGCCACAGCCAGATGATCCGCCCGTTCCGCGACGAGACCGAGCGCTACGGCCACTACAGCCTCGCCGCCGAGAGCATGTACGACCGGCCGTTCCAGTGGGGCAGCAAGCGCACCGGCCCGGACCTCGCCCGCGTCGGCGGCAAGTATTCCAACGACTGGCACGTCCGTCACCTGATCAACCCGCGCGCGGTGGTGCCGGAATCGGTGATGCCGGGGTATCCGCACCTCGCCACCACGCCGCTCAAGGTCGACGACATCGCCGACCATCTCAAGACCCTCAAGTTCCTGGGCGACCCCTATTCCGACGAGATGATCGCGTCGGCGCGCGCCGACATCGCCGATCAGGCGACCCCGGACGCCGACGTCGACGGCCTGCTCAAGCGTTATCCGAAGGCGGCGGTGGGCGACTTCGACGGCCACCCGGACCGCCTCACCGAGATGGACGCGGTGATCGCGTATCTCCAGGTGCTCGGGCGGATGGTCGACTTCACCCAGTTCGACCCCGGTCAGGCTGATCGCTGAGGAGCGCGGGATGAACGAGGTGGTGGATTTCTTCCGGTCGATCTGGGGCCTGTGGCTGATGGCGTTGTTCGTCGGCGTGGTGGTCTGGGCGTTCTGGCCGCGTAACCGCAAGAAGTTCTCGGACGCGGCGCAGATTCCGCTGAGGGACGACGAGGGCGAGGCGCCCGCGCACAAAGACAAGAAGGGCTGAGGGGACGGAACATGGTCGATCCGACGAAGCACGAGACCCACGAGGGATCCAAGCCGTCCGGCCCGAAGACGATGGGGCACGAGTGGGACGGCATCGCCGAATACAACAACCCGCTGCCGCGCTGGTGGGTGATCGTCTTCATGGTGTGCGTCGCCTGGGCGGTGGTGTTCGCGGTGCTGATGCCGTCGTTCCCCGCGGCGAAGGACTACTTCGGCGGGATGCTCGGCTACTCCTCGCGCGCCTCGCTGCGCGGCAACCTCTCCGAGACCGCCGACGCCCGCGCCCCCTGGCTCGAACCGATGAAGACGCTCGACGCCTCGGCGATCGCCGCCAACCCCGAGCTTCTCCAGGTGGCGATGCGCGGCGGCGAGGTGATCTTCAAGGAGAACTGCGCCGCCTGCCACGGCGTCGGCGGCGTCGGCGCGAAGGGCTACCCGGCGCTCGTCGACGACGAATGGCTGTGGGGCGGCACGATCCCCGAGATCGTGCAGACGATCACCCACGGCGCGCGCAACGAGGACCCGAGCAGCCACGCCTCCCTGATGCCCGCGTTCGGCCGCGACGGCATCCTCCAGCGCGCCGAGATCATGACCCTCGCCGACTACGTGCTCGCGATCTCGCAAGGCCAGGCCGGCAGCGACGCCGGCCGCACCCTGTTCGAAGCGAACTGCGCGGTCTGCCACGGCGCCAACGGCGAAGGCACCAAGGAGAACGGCGCGCCCGCGCTCAACAACCAGATCTGGCTCTACGGCGGCGCGCGCAACGACATCGTCGCGCAGATCACCACGCCGCAGCACGGCGTGATGCCGTCGTGGAACGGCCGACTCTCCGAGGTCGACATCAAGCAGGTCGCGGTTTACGTCCACTCCCTCGGCGGAGGTCAGTAGAGTCCCATGCCCGACGCTTCGCACGCTTCCGATGGCCGCTCGATGTTCGCGGCGACGCGCAAGGTCTATCCGCGCAAGGCTGAGGGCCACTTCCGCACGATCAAGAACCGCGTCAACGCGCTCCTGCTGACGCTCTACTTCGTCGCGCCGTGGATCCGCTGGGATCGCGGGCCGGGCGCGGCGGATCAGGCGATCCTCCTCGATATGTCGGGCCGCCGCGGCTACTTCTTCGGCATCGAGATCTGGCCGCAGGAGGTCTACTACCTCACCGGCATCCTCATCCTCGGCGCGGTCGGGCTGTTCTTCGCCACCGCGCTGTTCGGGCGGGTGTGGTGCGGCTTCACCTGCATCCAGACGGTGTTCACCGACATCTTCGTCGCGGTCGAGCGCGCCATCGAGGGCGACCGCAACGCCCGCATCAAGCTCGACAAGCAGCCGCTCTCGGCGGCGAAGATCGGGCGCAAGGCGCTCAAGAACGGCATCTGGCTGGTGATCGCGCTCCTCACCAGCTGGACCTGGCTGATCTACTTCTCCGATGCCTTCCAGTCGACCCGCGATCTCTTCACCGGCGAGACGAGCATCTGGATGCTGTCGATGTGGGCGGTGTTCACCGCCTCGACCTTCCTCTTCGCCGGGTACGCGCGCGAGCAGGTGTGCATCTACATGTGCCCGTGGCCGCGCTTCCAGTCGGCGATGTTCGACGAGGATTCGCTGATCGTCACCTACGAGGCGTGGCGCGGCGAGCCGCGCGGCAAGGTGCCCAAGGACGGCGACTTCTCCGGCCGCGGCGACTGCATCGACTGCGGCCTGTGCGTGCAGGTCTGCCCCACCGGCATCGACATCCGCAACGGCTCCCAGCTCGCCTGCATCGGCTGCGCGCTCTGCATCGACGCCTGCAACGGCGTGATGGCGAAGCTCGGCCGCCCGCCGAACCTGATCTCCTACGATTCGGTCGCCAACCAGGTCGCCCGCGCCAAGGGCCGCACGACCAAGATCCGCCTGCTGCGCCCGCGCACGGTGATCTACGGCGCGATCCTGATGCTCGTCGCCGCGGTGATGGTCACCGTGCTCGCGCTCCGCGACCGCGAGACCGTCAACGTGCTGCACGAGCGCAGCCCGCTCTACGTCCGCATGTCGGACGGCTCGATCCGCAACGGCTACACCGTCAAGGTGCTCAACATGCGCCGCGAGCCGCAAACCTTCCGCCTCTCGCTCGCGGGCGTGCCCGGCGCCACCCTCAACGTCATCGGCTACGGCGAGCGCGACGCCGCCACCGTCGAGCTGCCGGTCGAGGGCGACGTCGTCGGCACCTTCCGCGTCTACGTCTCGATCCCCAAGGGGGCGAAAGCCTCGGGTATCGAGATGATCCTCGAGTCCGAGACGACCGGGGCGCGGATCGTCAACCACGCGCCCTTCGCGGTGCCCGGATCGTGAGTACGGCCATGGCGCGGAAACGGCCGCAAGGCTGGTGGTATCCCTGGATCTTCGTCGGCGTGTTCGGCGTGGTGTTCGCCGTCAACATGACGATGGTGAAGTTCGCCACCTCGACCTTTTCCGGCCTCGCGGTCGAGCACGCGTTCGACAAGGGCAACGCCTACAACATGGAAATCGCCGCCGAGAAGGCGCAGCAGGCGCTGCGCTGGACCGCCGCCTTCGCGGTCGCGGAAAGCCGCCCCGAGGCCGACGACGCGCGCACGGTGCGCTGGCGCTTCGCGGTCTCCGACAAGGATGGCCGCCCGGTCGACGGCCTC
Source organism: Alphaproteobacteria bacterium (assembly GCA_003250275.1). Taxonomy (GTDB): domain Bacteria; phylum Pseudomonadota; class Alphaproteobacteria; order Rhodospirillales; family Rhodospirillaceae; genus Oleispirillum. The sequence continues at coordinate 822 of QKGW01000304.1, read as the reverse complement.
AACGTCGAGGCCCTGGTCGAGCGCCCGACCGTCACCGGGCACGACGTCCGGATGATCCTCCACCCCGTCGGCCCCGGCACCTACGAGGCGGAAACCCTGCTGCCGTTCAAGGGCCAGTGGGAAATCCGCCTGATCGCCAAGGTCAAGGGCGACCCCAAGTTCCGCCTCCGCGACCGCGTGCGGATTCCGTGATTGGAACGGTAAAACCTGCGGAGGGACTTGGTCCCTCCGCGCCTCCCATTTGTTGTTCCGCGTAGCGGGATAAGACCGTTTCCCCCGCGTGAAAGGCGATTGCGCTCCGCGCGAAAACCCAAACTAATGGGAGGTACGGAGGGGCCGAGCCCCTTCGTGGCCTTGGTTTTTTTCGGAGCCGAGATGGACGCCAGCACTTCCACACCCTGTCTGCACTGCGGCGAACCGGCGGAGCCGGGTTCGCAGTTCTGCTGCGCCGGGTGCGAGGCGGCGTATGCGATGCTCAACGGCATGGGGTTGGAGGCGTACTACCGCCGCCGGGTGTGCGATCCGGCGTCGCGGCCGCTGCGCCCCGACGATCTCGCGCCGCTCGATCTCGCGCCCGCGGTGGCGGCAGGGCCGGAGGCGGGAACGTCGCGGCTCGATGCGGTGGTCGACGGGCTGCACTGCGCCGCGTGCGTGTGGCTGATCGAGACGCTGCTCGCGCGCGATCCAGCGGTGGTGTCGGCGCGGGTGAACATGACGACGCGGCGGCTGAAGCTGGTGTGGCGCGGCGGGCCGGAGCTCGCGGGGCGGATCATCGACCCGTTGCGCACGATCGGCTACCGCCTGCTGCCGTTCGACGCCGAG
>QKGW01000147.1 GCA_003250275.1 Alphaproteobacteria bacterium | reverse complement strand
CAACTATTCCCTCTTCGCGCTGATCGCGACCGCAGCGAACATCGGAGCGCAGGATCTCGCCATCCGCATCTACGACGGAGTCTTCGGCGTGTGGACGTCGGTCGTCGTGGGGACCGGGGTCGGCCTAGTGGTGAAGTACGTCCTTGACAAGCGATACATCTTTCTTTTCCACGCCAGCAGCATAGCACACGATACCCGAACGTTCGCGCTCTACACCGCCATGGGCCTGATCACCACGGCAATCTTCTGGGGGTTCGAGTTCGGTTTTCACCACGTCTTCGCGGCCAAGGAGATGCGGTATCTCGGTGGCGTCATCGGCTTGGCCATCGGATACGTCACCAAGTATCAGCTCGACAAGCGGTACGTGTTCCGCGTGGAGGACGCATGAGGCCGGTCTCCTCCTGGGGGCGCCTCAGCGCCGACCCGCACCATGTCGTCGCGTTGAGCGACCCTGCAACGGCCGCACGCGGCATCCGCACCTCCCCCCTGCCGGGCCTCGCTTACGGCATGGGCCGCAGCTACGGCGACGTCTGCCTAAATCCGGGAGGCACCCTCTGGACGACCTCCGGGCTGGACCACTTCATCGCCTTCGACGACGTGACCGGCCGCCTCGTATGCGAGGCTGGGGTTCTTCTGCGGGACATCCAAAGGCTTGCGATTCCGCGCGGCTGGATCCTGCCGGTGACGCCTGGCACTCAGTTGGTGACCGTGGGCGGCGCCATCGCCAACGACGTCCACGGCAAGAACCACCACGTCCTCGGCTCGTTCGGGGATCACGTTCTCGGCCTCACCCTCCTCCGCACCGACGGCGACGCCATCGCGTGCGGGCCTGCGGAACGGCCGGACTGGTTCGCCGCCACCGTGGGCGGCTTGGGGCTGACCGGCGTCATCGCCGAAGCCACGCTCCAGTTGCGGCGCGCCGACGGCCCGTGGCTCGAAACCGAGACGATCCCCTACGCGAACCTCGATGAGTTCTTCGCCCTTGCCGACGCGTCGGAACACGACTGGGAGCACACGGTTTCCTGGATCGACTGCATCTCGGGCGGCGGCGGGCGCGGATTGTTCATGCGCGCGAACTCCTGCGATCCCGGACGGCGCGCCATACCTCGGGTGCGCGAACGGACCTTTCCCTGCGTTCCGCCGTTCTCGCTGGTCAACCGTCTCTCTCTCCACCCATTCAACGCCGCCTACTACACCCTCAAGAAACACCGGGCGGCACGCGAGATTGCCCACTACGAGCGGTTCTTCTACCCCCTGGACGGCCTGCTGGAATGGAACCGCATGTATGGCCCGAAGGGATTTTTCCAGCACCAATGCGTGATCCCGCGCGCGGACGGCCGCGCCGCGATTGCGGAGATGCTGCGAGAGATCGCCCGAAGCGGCGACGGATCGTTCCTCGCGGTTCTCAAGACCTTCGGCGACCGCCGCGCCCTCGGGATGCTGAGCTTCCCCCGCCCGGGCGTGACGTTGGCGCTCGATTTCCCCAATCGCGGCGCGCGCACGCACAAGCTCCTCGACCGGCTGGACGCCATCGTCCGCGCGGCGGGCGGCAGCATCTACCTCGCCAAGGACGCGCGGATCACCCGCGAGTTCTTCGAGGCGAGCCACCCGCGCTTGCCGGAATTTCTGAAATATCGAGACCCGGGCATCAGCTCCGGTCTCTCGCGCCGCTTGATGGGGACCTGAATGAGCGACAAAAAACGCATCGTCGTCATCGGAGCGACCTCGGCCATCGCCGAGCGTTGCACCAGACTCTGGGCGCAAAAGCATCCTGCGGATCTGACTCTGGTCGGCCGTGATCCGGCGCGCCTCGGCCGCGTCGCCGCGGATATCGCGGCACGTCACCCGCATACCGAGATCCGGACCGTCGCGGCGGCGTTCCTGAACCCCACCGCCATTCGCACCACCGTCGACGACATCGTTGGGGCGGGATGCGTCGACATCGTACTGATCGCCCACGGCTCCTTGCCCGATCAGCCGGCCTGCCAGAGCGATCTCGAAGCCTGCCGAGATGCGCTCGAGGTCAACGGCGTCTCCCCGGTCATCTACGCCGAGGCGTTCGCGCGGCACATGGCCGAAGCCGGACGCGGGACGATCGCCCTGATCGGCTCGGTCGCGGGAGACCGCGGACGCAAATCGAATTACGTCTACGGTGCGGCGAAAGGCCTCGTGGCCCGCTATGCGCAGGGTCTGCAACA
>QKGW01000364.1 GCA_003250275.1 Alphaproteobacteria bacterium | reverse complement strand
TGGGCGGCGATGTCCGAGGGGTGGGTGGCGAGCGGCGTGACCGCGAAGCTGCTGTAGGGATAGAGCGGCAGGTCCTGCAACAGGGTGTGGAGCTCGTCGTTGCTCGCAACGTCGAAGATCGAATAGTTGCTGTAGCAGCCGACGACCCGCCAGATGTGCGCCCAGCGCCCGTCGCGCTGCAGCGCCTGGGAATAGGCCTTCTCCGTGGCCTTGATCTCCGCGAATCGTTCCGCCGGCATGTCGAGCGGCGGATGGACGTCCATACGCACCAGAAACAGCATCGTTGCATCTCCTGGAGGTTGCGCGCCGGAAATGGCGCTCCCGTGCGGCCCGATGCCGCCGGGGATGTTTTCTCCTATACCATCGGGCGGGAGCACGGGCAACAGAATATACAGTTGATCCAACTATTCAGAAAATGACGTTCGTTGTTTTGTAAAGCAAAACGATGAAGATATTTGTCGATTTCCGCAGATGGAACTTGCAAAATCGCCGGCATATGCCGCAGATAACCCACATAATTTTCAAATTTATCTTTATTGTTCAGGAATTCTGAACAATTTCAGGCGGTTTTTCATGTTGTCGTCTTGGTAACGCCATGATACATGCGAACCAAGGGTTGATCTGTCCCGCACCTTTCGAAATGCGGCAGCAACACCCCTGGGGAGGTCAAGACAATGGCAAATCAATCGGTCGCGGCGCCTGCGGGCGCCGCCTGGAAACTACCGGCGTACCGTTCCCTGTTCATCGTCGCCGTGCTGTTCGCGGTCGGGTTCATGGCGTGGACGACGTTGCCCGTGCCCGAGGGTTTGAAGCCCGCGGCGTGGCATTTGTTCATCATTTTCGTGCTCACCATCATCGGTCTGATTCTCCAGCCGTTCCCGTTGAGCGTTCTCGCGCTCGCGGGCATCGGCGTGGCGATCTTCACCAAGGTGCTGACGCCGGCGCAGGGGATGTCGGGCTTCGGCAACTCGGTGCTGTGGATGATCCTGATGGCGATCTTCATCTCCCGCGCGATCATCAAGAGCGGCCTCGGCAAGCGCATCGCCTACTTCTTCGTCGCCAAGCTCGGGCGGCATTCGCTCGGCGTCGCCTACGGCCTCGGGTTCACCGACTTGGTGCTCGCGCCGGCGACGCCCTCGGCGATGGCACGCGGCGGCGCGATCGTCCTGCCGATCCTCACGGCGGTGGCGAGCACCTACGATTCCGAGCCCAATTCGCCCTCGGCCGACCGCATCGGCAAGTATCTGACGCTCACCGAGGCGCACATGAACTCGGCGTCGAGCGCGATGTTCCTGACCGCGATGGCGGCCAACCCGCTGATGGTCGGCTTCGCCACCCAGTTCGGCGTCACCATCACCTGGACCTCGTGGGCGCTGTACGCGCTGCTGCCGGGCGTGCTGTCGCTGCTGCTGATCCCGCTGGTCTGCTATCTCGTCAGCCCGCCGCAGGTGAAGGACACTCCCGAGGTGGCCGCCAACGCCGCCCAGCACCTGCGCGAAATGGGGCCGCTGTCGGTTCACGAGAAGCTCGTGCTGTTCGTGATCTTCCTGCTGCTCCTGCTGTGGACCGTCGGCGCGGTGATGCTCGGCGTCAACTCCACCACCGCGACCATCGTCGGGCTCCTGGTGCTGCTGTTCTCGGGCGCGCTCGACTGGTCCGACGTCACCGGCGAACGCACCGCCTGGGATACCCTGGTGTGGTTCGCGTGCCTGCTGACGATGGCGAACTTCCTCAACACCCTCGGGTTCATTCCGTGGTTCAGCCAGCTCAACGCGGCGGCGGTGGACGGGTGGACGTGGCCGGTGGCGTTCGTCGCCCTCGCGCTGGTCTACTTCTACGCCCACTACTTCTTCGCCTCGCTGACCTCGCACGTCGCGGCGATGTACGCGGCGTTCGTCGGCACCGCGGTGGCGGTGGGCGTGCCGCCGGTCCTGGCGGTGATGGTCTTCGCGTTCCTGTCGAGCTACTTTTCCACCATCACGCACTACGGCGGCGCGGCGCCCACGCTGTTGTTCGCCCAAGGGTATTTCCCCACCGTCGAGTGGTGGCGGAAGAACTTCGTGATGAGCCTCTTCAACCTGACGATCTGGATCGGGGTGGCGACGGCGTGGCTCAAGGTTCTGGGCGCCTGGTGACGGAGGCAATCATGGACGTGTCGGATCTCAGGACCTTTCTCGTCGTCGCGGAAGAGCGTCACTTCGGACGCGCCGCCGAGCGCCTGGGGATTTCCCTCGCCCAGGTGTCGCAACGAGTGCGCAGGCTCGAGGACGCCCTCGATGCCGAGCTCCTGATCCGCACCACGCGCTCGGTTTCGGTCACCGAGATCGGCCAGGAGCTGGTGACCGAGGGCCGCGACCTGCTCGCGCAGATCGACGGGCTCGCGCAACACGTCCGCCGCCTCGCGGGCGGACAGGAGGGAACGTTGCGGCTCGGGGTGATCGGGTCGGTGACCTACACCCTGTTGCCGCGCATCGCGCAGATCATCGAAACCGCGTTGCCGGGGGTCAAACTCAAGGTCGACGCGGGGATGTTCACCCCGGCGCAGGAGCAGGCGCTGCTCGACCGCAGCATCGACGTCGGCGTGCTGCGCCTGCCGCTCCGCGCCCCCGGCCTCTCCTACCGGATGGTGGCGAGCGATCCGCTGGTGCTGGTGCTCGCCACCGGCCACCGGCTCGCCGACCGCCCCGAGGTTCAGGTCGAGGATCTGCGCGAGGAAGCCTTCATCACCTATCCGCACGCATCCGGATCGGTGGTCCGCGAGGCGGTGCTGCGCCAATGCGAGCGGGCCGGGTTCGTCCCCCACAGCCTGCTCGAAGTCAGCGATACCGGCACGATGATCGGTCTCGTCGCCTCCGGCCTCGGCGTCGCGCTGGTGCCGCGCTCGGCGCAGAGCCTACGCATCGCCGGGGTCAAATACGTCGATCTGAGCATTACCGAAAACATGGACATCGCCCTGACCTGGCGCCGTGCCGGCAACTCCGCGGTTCTGCGGCGGGTGCTCGGCGCGCTCGAGGACGCGGGCATGTTCATCGGACCCGAAAAACACTCCGAGGTAAAATCATGAAGATCACCAAGGTCGAAGCGATTCCGTTCGCGATCCCCTACGTTCATCCGCTGAAGTTCGCCTCGGGCGAGGTCTATTGCGCCGAGCACATCCTGGTGCGGGTGCACGGCGAGGACGGCGTCGTCGGCGTCGCCGAAGCGCCGCCCCGGCCCTACACCTACGGCGAGACCCAGGACGGCATCCGGGCGCTGGTCGAGAAGATCTTCGCACCGGCGATCGTCGGGCTCGACGTCTTCGACCGCGAGAAGATCCACGCCCGCCTCAACCGTACCGTCGGCAACCCCTGCGCCAAGGGCGCGGTCGACATCGCGATCTGGGACGTCATCGGCAAGGTGCTCGGCACCCCGGTGACCAAGCTCCTCGGCGGCTACACCGACCGTATGCGGGTCAGCCACATGGTCGGCTTCGACGATCCGGCGAAGATGGTCGAGGTGGCGCAGAGCTTCAAGGAAACCTACGGCATCTCGACCTTCAAGGTGAAGGTGGGACGCCGCCCGTATTCCCTCGACGTCGCGGTGTGCCGGGCGCTGCGCAAGCACTTCGGCGACACCGTCGACCTCTATATCGACGGCAACCGCGGCTGGAGCGCCACCGAGGCGGCGCGGGCGCTGCGGGAGATGGAGGACCTCGACCTCCTGATGGCGGAGGAGCTCAACCCCGCCGACGACGTGATGGGGCGGCGCTGGCTGGTCCGGCAGATGAAGATTCCCTTCTATGCCGATGAATCGGTGTCGCGTCCGGCGGAAGTGACGCGCGAACTCCTCGACGGCTCGACCACCGCGATCTCGATCAAGACCGCGCGCACCGGCTACACCTTCTCGCAGCGCATCTACTTCCAGTGCGAGTCCCTCGGCATCGAGAACTACATGGGCAACCAGATCGACGGCCAGGTCGGCACCCTGAGTTCCCTGGTGTTCGGCGCGGCCTACAAGGGCACGTCGGACAAGGCCGGAGAGTTCTCCAACTTCCTCGACATGAGCGACGACCTGCTCGCCGAGCCGCTCAAGATCGCCGACGGCTTCCTCAAGGTGCGCGACGTGCCGGGTACCGGCGTCGCGATCGATCCGGACAAGCTCGCCCGCTACCGCACCGACGCCTGAGCCGGTGCGTCCGTTCTCCCGGAACGGCGACTTCGCCCCCTTCCCTCGCGGAAGGGGGCGTTTTTTATCGGGCGGAGGTCATTCCAGCGTGAACATCACGCGCGGCAGGCCGTCGATCTCGGCGACGACGTGCTGGTCGCGTTCGAGCGGGCCGACGCCGCTCGGGGTGCCGGTGAAGATCAGGTCGCCGGCCTTGAGTTCGACGTAGGCGGAGAGGCGGGAGACGATTTCCGCCGGGGCCCAGCTCATCTGGCCGAGGGTGCCGCTCTGCTTGGTGACGCCGTCGACGGCGAGCTGGATGCGCGTGGCGTTGCCGATTTCCACGCGTTCGCGCGGCAGGATGCGGCCGAGCGGCGCGGAGTTGTCGAAGCCCTTGGCGAGGTCCCACGGGCGGCCCTTCTCCTTGGCTTCGGCCTGGAGATCGCGGCGGGTGAGGTCGACGCCGACGGCGTAGCCGAAGATCGCCTTGTCCGCCGCCTCGGGGGTGAGGTCGCGGCCGCCGCTCGCGAGCGCGAGGACGAGCTCGACCTCGTGGTGGAGGTCGCTGGTCATCGGCGGATAGGGGACGTGGTGCCCCTGGATCGCCGCGTCGGCGGGCTTGGAGAAGAAGAACGGCGGCTCGCGGTCCGGGTCCGAGCCCATTTCGCGGGCGTGGTCGGCGTAGTTGCGGCCGACGCAGTAGATCCGGCGCACCGGAAAGAGCCCGCCGCCCTCGACGGTGACGTAGGGCAGCGAGATCTGGGGCAGAAGCTTCGGCATTCGGGAACCTCTCCTTTGTGACCAAGGAGATGTAGGAGTCTGGCGGGCAAAAGAAAAGCGCCCGGTTAGGGGGAAACCGGGCGCCGTGTCTCCTATCGGAGCGAAGGGGCGGCTGGGGGGGCCGCTAACCTTCCGATCGGTACCATTGCAGCACCGTTCATAAACCAGAGGTGGGAACGTTTCGGACGATCTGCCACCGCGAATCACACATGGCAGAGGTGCGTGAATCGCATAGGTTGAATGTTTCGAGTCACTTGGGGCGCGGCGTCTTGAACAGGCTGTCCTGGAGCGCGACGCCGGTCTCGGGGTTTTGCAGGGTCACCGAGGTGACCAGCCCCTGGGCGTCGGTGACGCGCCACTGCGCGAGCGCGAACGGCGATTTGGTGAACACCAGGGTGAGGCTGCCGGCGGTGGGGTCGGAGTCCTGCACCACGGTGATCTCGGCGACGCCCGGCGGCTCCTTGATCGCGACGATGCGCACGTCCTTGCCGGAGAGCTTGACCTCGGGCTTGAGCAGCAGGCCCGCCGGGGTGCTGTCGAGGTCGAGGTAGCTGAACTGGTCGACCTTGGTGTCGACGAAGGTGAAGTACGAGCCGTTCGCGACCACCAGCACCGGCGTCGGCGGGTCGTATTCGACGCGCAGCTTGCCGGGGCGCGAGAGGTAGAGCGTGCCTTCGGAGATGTCGCCCTGCGGCCCGACCTGGAGGAAGCGCGCGCGCATCGTCTTGAGGCTCTGGAGGCTCTTCTCCGCCTGCTGCACCAGCTCGGCCTGCTGCGGCGAAAGGTTCACCGCCTTGGGCGCCGCCTGCGCCGGGCCCGCGACCGCGAACACCATGCAAAGCGCGCCGAGCGCCCGTCCGATCCAAGCTTTCACCTACGAACCCCCACCGAGAATTTCGCGTTTGCCGACATGATTGGCGGCGCTGACCACGCCGTTGCGCTCCATCGTCTCGACGATGCGCGCCGCGCGGTTATAGCCGATTTGCAGCTGCCGTTGGATAAAGCTGGTGGACGCCTTGCGTTCGCGCAAGACGATCGCGACCGCCTGGTCGTAGAGCGGGTCGGAGCCGCCGCCCGCGTCGTCGCCGTCGTCGGCGCCGAATTCGGCGTCGGGGTCGACGGTGACGTCCTCGACGTACTCGGGCTCGCCCTGGTCGCGCAGGAAGGCGACGACGTCCTCGACCTCCTGGTCGGAGACGAACGGCCCGTGCACGCGGGTGATCCGCCCGCCCGCCGCCATGTAGAGCATGTCGCCCTGGCCGAGCAGCTGCTCCGCGCCCTGCTCGCCGAGGATCGTGCGGCTGTCGATCTTCGAGGTCACCTGGAAGCTGATGCGGGTGGGGAAGTTCGCCTTGATCGTGCCGGTGATGACGTCGACCGAGGGGCGCTGCGTCGCCATGATCAGATGGATGCCGGCGGCGCGCGCCATCTGCGCGAGGCGCTGGATCGCGCCCTCGACGTCCTTGCCGGCGACCAGCATCAGATCGGCCATCTCGTCGACGACGACGACGATGTGGTGCAGCGCCTTGAGGTCGAGTTCCTGCTCCTCGTAGATCAGTTCGCCGGTTTCGGGGTCGAAGCCGGTCTGCACCGTGCGGGTGAGGGTTTCGCCCTTGTCGCGCGCCTGGGCGAGCTTCTGGTTGTAGCCCTGAATGTTGCGCACGCCGAGCTGGCTCATCGCGCGGTAGCGGTCCTCCATCTCGCGCACCGCCCACTTGAGCGCGACCACCGCCTTGCCGGGATCGGTGACCACCGGTGCGAGGAGGTGAGGAATGCCGTCGTAGACCGAAAGCTCGAGCATCTTCGGGTCGATCATGATCAGACGGCACTGCTCCGGGGTGAGGCGGTAGAGCAGCGACAGGATCATCGTGTTGACCGCGACCGACTTGCCCGAGCCGGTGGTGCCGGCGATCAGGAGGTGGGGCATCCGGGTGAGGTCGACGTATTCGGCGCCGCCGCCGATGTCCTTGCCGAGGGCGAGGCAGAGGGTCTGCTGCGACTTCACGAAGGCGTCGGAATTGAGCAGTTCGCGCAGGTAGACGGTTTCGCGCCGCGCGTTGGGAAGCTCGATGCCGATCGCGTTGCGCCCCGGGATCACCGCGATGCGCGCCGATACCGCGCTCATCGAGCGGGCGATGTCGTCGGCGAGGCCGACGACGCGCGAGGTCTTGGTGCCGGGCGCGGGTTCGAGTTCGTAGAGCGTCACCACCGGGCCGGGGCGGATCTTCACGATCTCGCCGTTGATGCCGAATTCGCCGAGCACCGATTCGAGCAGGCGGGCGTTCTGGGTCAGGCCGTCGTCGCTGGTGCGCGTCGCGCCGGTCGACTTCGGCAGGTTGAGGAGGTCGAGCGGCGGCAGTTCGAACGCGCCCTTGGCGCGTCGGCCGAGGGCGAGGCGGCCCTGGCGCAGGCGCTCGGTCTCGCGCGGGTTGGCGGGCTCGGGAGTGCGGTCGATGAGCGAATCGTCCTCCTCCTCGGGCGGATCGTCGGGCTCGGGCACGCGCGGCTGCGGGCCGCTGAACACCGGCTCCTGACGGCGCGACGCGCGGCGCGGCGCGGCTTCGCGGCGCTTGCGCTCGGGTTGCGGCGGCGGTTCGGCGCGGCGGGCGGCGGCGCGGCGCAGCGGCCACGTCAGCGCCGCGGCGCACGCAGCCCAGACCCGGGGCGCGATCGCCGAGGCGTAGGCGAGCGCGGCGATGGCGAAGGGCGCGGCGAGGAAGGTCGCGGCTGCGGCGAGCGCCCACGGCGGCGCGGCATGGAAGAACGGCGCGAGTTGCGATTTCAGCACCGCGCCGAGCGCGCCGCCCCAGCCCGCGGCGACCGGCGCTTCGGCGGCCCAGGGCAGGAAGGCGAGCGCGAGGGTGAGCGGCGGCAGCCCGAGAAGGAGGAACGCCAGGCGCAGCAGCGGCCGCCGCGCCGGTTGCAGCAGCACGCCGCGCGCGCCCCACGCCGCGACCACCAGCGCCACCGCCCATCCGGCGATGCCGAGGGTTTGCAGCAGAACGTCGGAGACGGTCGCGCCGGGCACGCCGAGGAGGTTCTTGACCGGGGTGTTGGAGACGGTGTTCCACGACGGATCGCCGGGATCGTGGGTCGCGAGCGCGACGCCGACCGCGACCGCGAGCCCGACCACCGCGAGGCCGAACGCGCGGATGCCGGTGCGGCGGAGAAAGCGCGCGAGGGATTCCGGCAGGAAGCGGCGGGGGGCGGAAACGGTCGGGGTTCGGGCCATCGGTCTCCTCATCCGTCGGGATGGTCGAGGCAGCGGCGCAGCCGGGTGAGCGCGCGGGTCACGGTGTCCTCGTCGTGGACGAGGGCGATGCGGACGTAGGCATGGCCGGGGTTGCCCCCGGGCGCGGCGGGATCGTCGGCGGCGAGGTAGCGGCCGGGTACGACGCGGATGCCGCACTCCTGCCAGAACCGTTTGGTCATCGCCTCGCCGTCGCCGACGTCGAGCCAGAGGAAGAAGCCGCCCTGGGGCCGCACGTAGCCGGGGTAGCCCGCGAAGATGCGGTCGGCGGCGGCGAC
>QKGW01000553.1 GCA_003250275.1 Alphaproteobacteria bacterium | reverse complement strand
TCGAACGGATCGCGGCGGAGACCTTGCCGCCCGGCTTCGCCTTCGAGTGGACCGACCTCACCTACCAGCAGATCATCGCCGGCAACACCTCGACCCTGGTGTTCGCGCTCGCGATCCTGCTGGTGTTCCTGGTGCTCGCGGCGCAGTACGAGAGCCTGACCCTGCCGGTGGCGATCATCCTGATCGTGCCGATGGGCCTGATGGCGGCGATGGCGGGGGTGTGGCTGACCAAGGGCGACAACAACATCTTCACCCAGATCGGCCTGATCGTGCTCGTCGGCCTGTCGGCCAAGAACGCCATCCTCATCGTCGAGTTCGCGCGCGAGCTGGAGCTTGCCGGGCGCTCGCCGGTCGAGGCCGCGCTCGCGGCGGCGAAGCTCCGCCTCCGCCCGATCCTGATGACCTCGCTCGCGTTCATCATGGGCGTGGTGCCGCTGGTGCTCGCCTCCGGCGCGGGCGCGGAGATGCGCCACGCGATGGGCGTCGCGGTGTTCGCGGGGATGATCGGCGTCACCGCGTTCGGCATCTTCCTCACCCCGGTGTTCTACGTGCTGGTGCGGCGGCTGACCGGCAACCGCCGCCTCACCGCCCACCACGAACCCTCGGTGCGCGTCGCCGCCGAGTGACGCCCCCGCCCCACGCAAAAGCGCCGGAGAGCGATCGCTCCCCGGCGCTTTTTTTTCGTTCTCCGCGGGTCAGCGGAAGTGCGGGCCGGTGTAGCCGTCCGCGACCACCGGCTGGCCGGCGTCGACCGGCTTCTCCCAGCCGCCGCCCAGGGCCTTCGCCAGGGCGACGTAGTCGGTGACCTCCGCCACCTGGCTGGTCAGCAGCGACTGCTCGGCGGAATAGAGGGTGCGCTCGGCGACGAGCACGTCGAGGAAGGCGGACGCGCCGTTGTCGTAGAGCAGGCGCGACAGCCGTGCCGCCTCACGCGCGTGGGTCACCTGGGTGGCGAGGCGCTCGCGGCGCAGGCGCTCCTGGTTGAGCGCGACCGAGGCGTTCTCGACGTCCTCGAGCGCGGTCAGCACCGCGGAGCGGTAGGCGAGGAAGGATTCGTCGCGCTGCGCGCGGGCGAGGTCGGCCGCCGCTTCGAGCGCGTTGCCGTGGAAGATCGGCACGGTGATCGACGGCCCGAACGACCAGCCCAGGGACGAGTTGCGTCCGAGATCGCCGAGCTCGGTGCCGTAGGTGGCGATGCTGCCGGTGAGCGAGATGCTCGGGTAGCGGTTGGCCTCGGCGACGCCGACCTGCGCGGTCGACTGCGCGAGCGCGCGCTCGGCGGCGCGCACGTCGGGGCGGCCCGCGAGCACCGCGGCGGGTGCCGCGCGCGGCGGGTCCTCGGCGAGCGCGGGCAGCGGCTGCGCTCCGGCGAGGCGCTGCGCCATCGCCCCCGGCGCGAGGCCGAGGAGGATCGCGAGGCGATGTTCCGACGCCGCGCGCGCGGCTTCGAGCACCGGAATCTCCGCCTCGGTGGCGGCGACCTGGGCGTCCGCGTTGGCGGCGTCGACCGCCGAGGCGGTGCCGGCGCTCGCCCGGGCGCGGGTGAGGTCCGCGGTTTCGCGCTGCGACTGCGCGATGCGCCGCGCGAGATCGACGCGCAGGCGGTAGCCGCGCGCGTCGACGTAGTTGGTGGCGACGTCGCCGACGAGGGTGAGCAGCGTGCCGCGCAGTTCGGCCTCCGCCGCCTCGACGCCGTAACCCGCCGCCTCGACCGAACGGGCGTTGCCGCCGAACAGGTCGATCTCCCACGCCGCGTCGAACCCGGCCTGGAAGAGATTGCCGGTACGGCTCACGCCGGAGGATTGCGCCGGCGCGACGCGCGAACGCGTCCCCGCGGCGCTGCCGTCGAGGCTCGGCCAGAGCGAGCCGCCCGCCTGGCGGTAGCTCGCCCGCGCCGCGCGCACCGCCGCCTTGGCGGTGGCGACGTCGAGATTGTTCTCCACCGCCTCGGCGATCAGCGCGTCGAGGGTCGAATCGCCGAGCCGCGTCCACCATTCGGCGAGTTGCGGCGCCTTCGGCTTGGCGGTTTCGGGGGTGCTCCACGCCGCCGGGGCGGCGGGCGGAGCGGCGGTGTAGTCGGGGCCGACCGCGCAGCCCGCGAGGGCGGCGAAAGCGGCAAGCGACACGCAGCGGATCAAACGGAAGCGGATCATCAGTTTTCCTCCGCCGCGTGCGACGCGGAATGCAGCTTGCCCTTGAACACCCGGCG
>QKGW01000383.1 GCA_003250275.1 Alphaproteobacteria bacterium | reverse complement strand
GATCAGCACGGAAACCGCCGCGATCAGCGCATAGGAGAACGCGGGCGACGGACCGAAGACGCTCCAGACCACGAACGCGAGCGCCGCGACGAGGATGACCAGCGGCACGAACCAACCGGCGACGGCGTCGGCGAGCCGCTGGATCGGCGCGCGGGAGCGCTGCGCGTCGGCGACCATCTGGACGATGCGCGCGAGCACGGTATCCGCCCCCACCTTCCGCGCCTCGACGATCAGGCCGCCGGTGCCGTTGATGGTGCCGCCGATGACGGCGTCTCCCGCCACCTTGGTCACCGGGATCGGCTCGCCGGTGACCATCGATTCGTCGACGCTGCTGCGCCCCTCGGCGACGACGCCGTCCACCGGTACGCTCTCGCCGGGCCGCACCCGCAGGCGATCGCCCGCGCGCACCGCCTCCAGCGGCACCTCGGCGTCCTCGCCGTCGCTGCCGATGCGCCGCGCCGTCTTCGGCGCGAGATCGAGCAACGCCCGGATCGCGCCGCCGGTCCGCTCGCGCGCCCGCAGCTCCAGCACCTGTCCGAGCAGGACGAGAACGGTAATCACCGCCGCCGCCTCGTAATAGACGGCGACGACGCCGTCCCCGGAGCGGAAGCCTTCCGGGAAGATGCCGGGCGCCAGGGTCGCGACGATGCTGAACAGATACGCCGCGCCGACGCCGAGGCCGATCAGCGTGAACATGTTGAGCGAACGCTGAACCACGGAACGCCAGCCGCGTTCGAGCAGCGGCCAGCCGCTCCACAGCACCACCGGCGTGGCGAGGGCGAACTGCACCCAGACGGCGGCCCTGGGGGAGATCCACCCCCCGGCCCCGAAGAGATGGGAGCCCATCTCCAGGACGAAGAGCGGCGCCGCGAACAGCGCACCGATCCAAAAGCGCCGCCGCATGTCGATCAGTTCCGGGCTCGGCCCCTCGTCGGCGGTGACGGTCGCCGGTTCCAGCGCCATGCCGCAGATCGGACAGTTGCCCGGCCCTTCCTGGCGCACCTCGGGATGCATCGGGCAGGTGTAGATCACGCCGGGACGCGGTGGCGCCTCGGGCGTCTCGTCGAGGTAGCGGTGCGGGTCGGCCTCGAACTTCTCCGCGCACGACGCCGAGCAGAAATAGTAGGTCTCCCCGGCATGGTCGGCGCGATGCGCGGCGGTTTCGGGATCGACGCTCATGCCGCACACCGGATCCACCGCCGCCCGCCCCTCGGGTGCGTGATGATGATGATGGTGGCCGTGATCGTGGTGGGTGTGCTGCATCGTGTCCTCCCGGAATCTTCAGGTTATTCCGCCGGCCGCAGGGCTCCGGTCGCCGGGTCGATGCGCAGGGTGCGCACCAGCGAGCCGTCGACGGTCTCGACGGTTGCGACGAAGCCGTCGGCGGCGGTTTCGACCGAACCGACCCGCAGGCGGTCGTTGCCGTGCAGGATCAGGCGCGCCTCGACGAGATCGCGGGCCTGAGCGGCGGTGAGCGAAAGCGCACCCCGCATCGCCGCGTGGGGCGGAAATTCCATTCCGCCGCCGTGCATCGCGGCGATCATGCCGGGACCCATCATCATCGCGCCCATTGCGCCGGAACCCATCGTGCCGGGCCCCATCGTGCCGCCGGGAGAACCGGCCATCGGCGGCGCCTCGGCAGCCTCACGCATCGGGTGATGGGAATCGTCGGCGCTGGCCATGGCCAGCGGGACCGCCACGAGCGCAAACGCGGCGGCGGCGACAGTGAGTCCCTTGATCGGACGCATCGTGTCCTCCTGTAAAAATATGGTCGTTCAACCATCCCATCCAACCGAAGAAAGGTTTCTCATCTTTGTCCGATCCCCGAAAAATTGTGACGATCTGTGTCAACCGGAACGCCGCGCCCCGGAATTTCCATCCGTCACTCTTTGTCACCACCCGCGACATACTCGGGAAACATCCGCGTGGTCTTTCTAATGCGACCGCACAGCCTGGAAAGGACCACCCGACATGAACCTCGACTTCATCCGCCGCAAGCCGCGCACCGCCGCCCTGATCGCCACCGGCCTCGCCGCCGTGGCCGGCTACGCCGTCTTCATCGCCAAGGATCCCATCCTGCTCTTGAGCTGGGCGCCGCTCGCGCTCTGCGTCCTGATGCACGGCGCCATGCACGGCGGCCACGGACACACCCCCTCCGACCCGGCCCCGCCGCCGCGCTCTCAGGAATGACACCAGACCAGGGCTCCGCCC
>QKGW01000538.1 GCA_003250275.1 Alphaproteobacteria bacterium | reverse complement strand
GCCGCCGCCGAGGAGACCGCGCGCAAGACCTTCGAGCAGGGCCTCACCGGCGACGCGCTGCCGTCGGTCGACGTCGCCGCCGCGCGCCTCGCGGAGGGCTACTCGGTCGCCGACGCGATGGTCGACACCGGCCTTTGCGCCTCCAAGGGCGAAGCGCGCCGCCTGATCAAGCAGGGCGGCGTGAAGATCAACGACCAGACCCTCGCCGACCCGGAGGCGAAGCTCGCCACCGGACAGGTCGCCGACGGCCAGATCAAGCTCTCGGCAGGCAAGAAGCGCCACGCCCTGGTCAAGGTCGCCTGAGCCTTCCGCTCTCCGCGCAGATAAAAACGGCGGCGATTCCCATCGCCGCCGTTCGCATTTTCCGGAACCGGGATCAGCCCTTGAGTTCGGCGATCGCCGCGATCACCTCGTCGACGTGACCCTCGACGTTGACCTTGCGCCACGCCTTCGCGACCTTGCCGTCGGCGCCGACGAGGAAGGTCGAGCGTTCGATCCCCATGAACTCCTTGCCGTACATCGAGCGCAGCTTCCACACGCCGAACGCCTCGCAGAAGCTGCCGTCGATATCGGAGAGCAGCGGGAAGTTGAGGTCGAACTTCTGCTTGAACTTCACGTGGCTCGCCGCGTCGTCGCGCGAAATGCCGAACACCTTGCAGTCGAGCTTCTGCAACTGGTGGAAGTTGTCGCGGAAGGCGCAGGCCTCCTTGGTGCAGCCGGGGGTGTCGTCCTTCGGGTAGAAGTAGAGGACGTAGACCTGGCCTTCGAGGCCGGCAAACGAAACCGGGTTGCCCGCGTCGTCGGGCAGCGAGACGTTCGGGACCTTGTCGCCGATGTCGATCATGGGGACTCCTTGGGATCTCTGGAAACTGCGGCCGCGGGCGCGTCGATCGTCCGGGTAAAGGCGTCGACGGTGCGGGCCGCCGTGGTTTCCATCTGTTGCTTCAGCGCGTCGAAATCAACCGCCCCCGTCGCCTGCGCCAGCCGCGCGCGCAAACCGCGCGGCAGGTCGTCCTCGCTCACCCCCTCGGGCGCGGTGAGGCGCAGCAGAATCAGTAGCGCGTTCCACAGCCGCCGCGCGGCGAGCAGGCCCTCGGCGTCGGCGGGATCGAGGAAGCCGCGCGCGGCGGCGACGCGGAGCGCATCCGGCACGCCGCCGTCGAGGATCTCGGGCGCGTCGCAGGCGTGGCGGAGTTCGAGGTACTGGGCGATGAAATCGACGTCGACGAGGCCGCCGGGGCGGTGCTTGACGTCCCACTCCGAGGTGTGACGGCGGCTTTCGCGCAGGCGGCGGCGCATGTCGGAGACGTCGGCGACGAGGCGCTCGGGGTCGCGCGGCGCGGCGAGGGTGTCGCGCACCACCGCGCTCACCCGCGCGCACACCGCCGCCTCCCCCGCCACCGCGCGGGCGCGGGTGAGCGCGAGGTGCTCCCAGGTCCAGGCGTCGCCCGCGTGGTAGCGCACGAAGCTTTCCAGGCTCACCGCGAGCGGCCCGGCGTTGCCGGAGGGCCGCAGGCGCATGTCGACCGGATAGAGGGTGCCCTCGGCGGTCTGCGCGGTGAGCGCGTTGATCAGGCGCTGCACCAGCCGGGCGTAGTAGGTCGAGGTAGCGAGCGGGCGCGCGCCGTCGGACTGCGCGTCGAGCGGCGCGTCGTAGATCAGGATCAGGTCGAGGTCGGAGGTCGGCGTCATCTCGCGCGCGCCGAGGCGGCCGAGTGCGAGCACCGCGAGGCTGCCGCCCGGCACCACGCCGTGCGCCTTGGCGAACTCGGCGGAGACCTCAGGCAGCAGCGCCTGGAGCACCGCATCGGCGAGATCGGAGAGATGCCGCCCCGCAGCGTCGGCATCGATCGTGCCGCGCAGCGCCTGCACGCCGATCTGGAAGCCGCGGTCGTGGACGAAGCGGCGGGTGACGTCGAGCACGTCCTCGTAGTCGCCGGCCTGGGCGAGGCGGAGCTTCAGCTCCTCGACCAGCACCTCGGTAGCGGCGGGCGGATGGAAGAACTCCGGCGAGAGCAGGTTGTCGAGCAGCGCCGGATTGCGGGTCAGCGCCTCGGCGAGCTTAGGGGAATCGCCGAGGAGTTCGGCGACCGCGTCGAGCACCGGCGGGTGCGCGTGGAACAGCGCGAACAACTGCACCCCGGCGGGCTGCTGCGCGAGGAAGGCGTCGAACTGGCGGAACGCCTCGTCGGGGCGGGTCGTCCGCCCGAGC
>QKGW01000066.1 GCA_003250275.1 Alphaproteobacteria bacterium | reverse complement strand
ACCGAGTCCCCTCGCGGGTCCGGGCAGAGCCCGGCCTTGTGTTTTCTGCGGGGAGCCTGAAGCGCCGATGGCCAAATCCACGGTTCGCTACGTCTGCCAGTCCTGCGGCGCGGTTTACGGCAAGTGGGCCGGGCGCTGCGAGACGTGCGGCGCGTGGAACAGCATTGCCGAGGAAGCCGCGCCGGCGCTGGCGTCGCCGCAGGGCAAGGCGCTCGCCAACGGCCGCGCGATCGACTTCGTGCCGCTGAAGGGCGAAGGCCAGCCGATGCCGCGCCGCGAGACCGGCATCGGCGAGCTCGACCGGGTGACCGGCGGCGGTCTGGTGGCGGGATCGGTGTTGCTGGTCGGCGGCGACCCCGGCATCGGCAAGTCGACGCTGCTGTTGCAGGCGGCGGCGAAGCTCGCCGAGCGCGGCGCGAAGTGCGCCTATGTTTCGGGCGAAGAGGCGGTCGAACAGGTGCGTCTGCGCGCCCGGCGCCTCGGCCTCGACGATGCGCCGGTCGACCTCGCGGCGGCGACCAACCTGCGCGACATCGTCGCGACCTTGGACGTCGCGACGCCGCCCGAGGTGGTGATCATCGATTCGATCCAGACGATGTTCCTCGACACCCTCGATTCCGCGCCGGGCACGGTGAGCCAGGTGCGCGCCTGTTCGCACGAGCTGATCCGGCTGGCCAAGCGGCGCGGCTTCGTGCTTTTCCTCGTCGGCCACGTCACCAAGGAGGGCACCCTCGCCGGGCCGCGCGTGGTCGAACACATGGTCGACACGGTGCTCTACTTCGAGGGCGAGCGCGGCCACCACTTCCGCATCCTGCGCGCGGTGAAGAATCGATTCGGCGCGACCGACGAGATCGGCGTGTTCGAGATGACCGATTCGGGCCTGGGCGAGGTGGCGAACCCTTCGGCGCTGTTCCTCGCCGAGCGGCGCGGCAACGTCGCGGGCAGCTGCGTCTTTGCCGGGCTCGAAGGGTCTCGCCCCGTTCTCGTGGAGATTCAAGCGCTTGTCGCGCCGTCGTCGCTGGGAACGCCGCGCCGCGCGGTGGTCGGCTGGGATTCCGGACGCCTCTCCATGCTGCTCGCGGTGCTCGAGGCGCGCTGCGGCATTGCTTTTGGCGGCCATGACGTATATCTCAACGTCGCGGGTGGCTTGAAAATTGCTGAGCCCGCCGCGGATCTGGCGGTCGCGTGTGCGGTGCTCTCGTCGCTTTCGGGGGTTCCGGCCCAGGCCGACGTCGCGGTGTTCGGCGAGATCGGGCTTTCGGGCGAGGTACGCGCGGTGGCGCAGCCGGATCTCCGGCTCAAGGAAGCCGCCAAGCTCGGGTTCGCCGCGGCGCTGATGCCGCGCCGGTTGCGCACCGGCGGGCGCAAGCCGGCCCCGCCCGAAGGGATTTCGCCGCACGAGATCGGCCACGCCCAGGACGTCGTCGCTCTGTTTCCGCCCGCAGCGGAACGCCGGACCGAGGAGCCATAAGTGAGCAACTCCCTGCCCATGTTCGACATCGCGGTGCTCGTGGTAGTGCTGCTGTCGGGTCTCCTGGCGCTGCTGCGCGGCTTCACCCATCAGGCGCTCTCGATCATCGCCTGGGTGGTTTCGATCGGCGCGGTGATCTTCGGCCTGCCGATCCTGCGCCCCTATTTCCGCGCGATGATCTCGCAGCAGACCCTTGCCGACGCCGCCGCCGCCGCGGTGCTGTTCATCGGCACGATGATCGTCACCTCGCTGGTCGTGCGCGCGGTTTCCGCCGGCGTGCGGGTGAGCGTGTTGTCGCCGGTCGACCGCGCGCTCGGCTTCGTCTTCGGCCTGGTGCGCGGCGTGCTGCTGGTGTCGCTCGCCTACATCGTGATGATCTGGATGCTCGACCTCGACGGCCCGCCCGGATGGATGAAGGGCGCCAAGACCACGCCCTGGATCGTCGCGATCTCGAACACCCTGATCGGCTGGGCGCCGGACGACCTGATCGGCTCCGATCTCGCCCACAAGGCCAGCGCGGCGAAGCGCTCCACCGAGGATGCGCTCGCGATCGAGCGCACCGTGCGCTCGTGGAGCGCGCCGACGCCCCAGACCCCGAGCGGCGACGCGCCGCAAGGCTACGGCGAAGACCAGCGCCGCGAAATGAACCGGCTGATCGACGCCAACCGCTAACCATCGTGTGAGAGTGACCCTGGATGACTGCTTGCGCTGAGTGCCTGACCACCAATCCCTTCGACGACGACAAGCTCAAGGAGGAATGCGGGGTCTTCGGCGTTTACGGCACCCCCGACGCCGCGCGTCTCACCACCTTGGGCCTGCACGCGCTGCAGCACCGCGGCCAGGAGGCCGCGGGCATCGTCGCGCGCGACGGCGAACGCTTCAACGCCCACAAGGGCATGGGCCACGTCGCCACCACCTTCGCCCAGGAATCGGTGATCAACGCGCTCGCGGGCGACAGCGCGATCGGCCACGTGCGCTACTCCACCACCGGCGAGACGATCCTGCGCAACGTCCAGCCGCTGTTCGCCGAGTTCGAGAGCGGCGGCTTCGCGATCGCCCACAACGGCAACCTCACCAACGCGATGACGCTGCGCCGCCTGTTGATCCGCCGCGGCTGCCTGTTCCAGTCGACCTCCGACACCGAGGTGATCGTCCACCTCATCGCCACCAGCCTCGAAGCCTCGATCCCGCAGCGGGTGATCGACGCGCTGCGCCAGGTCAAGGGCGCGTATTCGCTGGTGATGCTTTCGCCCGAGGCGATGATCGGCGTGCGCGATCCGGCGGGCGTGCGTCCGCTGGTGCTCGGCAAGCTCGGCGACGCCTACATCATCGCCTCCGAGACCTGCGCGCTCGACATCATCGGCGCGGACTTCATCCGCGACGTCGAGCCGGGCGAGGCGATCATCATCGACAAGGACGGCCTGCACTCGCAGAAGCCGTTCCGCGAGACGCCGCAGCGCCTCTGCATCTTCGAGTACATCTACTTCGCCCGTCCCGACAGCGTGATGGACGGCAAGGGCGTCTACGACGCGCGCAAGCGCATCGGTGCGGAACTCGCGCACGAGAGGCCGGTCGAGGCCGACCTCGTCATTCCGGTGCCGGATTCGGGCGTGCCCGCGGCGCTCGGCTACGCGCAGGCCTCGGGGATTCCGTTCGAGCTCGGCATCATCCGCAACCACTACGTCGGCCGCACCTTCATTCAGCCGACCGACGCGATCCGGCACCTCGGGGTCAAGCTCAAGCACAGCCCCAACGCCGAGATCATCAAGGGCAAGCGGATCATCCTCGTCGACGACTCGATCGTGCGCGGCACCACCTCGAAGAAGATCGTCGACATGATGCGCCACGCCGGCGCGTCCGAGGTGCACATGCGGATTTCCTCGCCGCCGACCGCGTACCCGTGCTTCTACGGCATCGATACGCCGGAGCGCGAGCACCTGATGGCGGCGCAGATGACCGAGGCGCAGATGGCCGAGGCGATCGGCTGCGACAGCCTCGCCTTCGTCTCGATGGACGGCCTCTACCGCGCCGTCGCCGACGCCGACCGCGACGCCAAGCACCCGCAGTACTGCGACGCCTGCTTCTCCGGCGACTACCCGCTCGAACTCACCGACCACGACCACAACCTGCTGTCGCGGCCGAGCGTGCTCGTCGAGCGCGCCTCGGCGAAGAAGTAGGCCGATGAGCGGGCGCCCCCTCCTCGGCCGCGTCGCCCTCGTCACCGGCGCGTCGCGCGGCATCGGCCGCGCGGTGGCGCGCGGGTTCGCGGTCGCCGGGGCGACGGTGGTGGCGGTGGCGCGCACCGAAGGGGCGCTGACCGAACTCGACGACGAGGTCCAGTCGCTCGGCCTGCCGCCGCTGGTGCTCGCGCCCTTCGACCTCGCCGACTTCGACCGCATCGACCAGATGGCCGGGCTGATCGCGCAGCGCTTCGGCCGTCTCGACGCGCTCGCCGCGTGCGCCGCGCAGCTCGGCGGCTTGCAGCCGGTCACCCACATCGACCCGCCCGCGTTCCAGCGCCTCGTCGCGCTCAACGTCACCGCGCAGTGGCGTCTGCTGCGCGCCGCCGATCCGCTGCTGCGCCGCTCCGACGCGGGCCGCGCGATCTTCGTCACCTCCGCCGCCGCGCGCGCCGCCACCGCCTACTGGGGGCCGTACGCGATGACCAAGGCGGCGCTGGAAACCATGGTGCGCACCTACGCGGCGGAAATCGCCGCAACCACCGCGGTGCGCGTCAACCTCGTCGAACCGCACGCGGTGCGCACGCGGATGCGCGCCGAGGCCTTCCCCGGCGAGGACCCGGCGGCGCTGACCGCGCCCGAGGCGCTTCTCCCCACCTTCCTCCACCTGGCCTCCCCGGAATGCGACCGCAACGGCGAGATCGTCGCGATGGTGGCGGCGTGAGGCGGCTGCGCCTCGCCCCCCTCGTCCCGTTCCTGTGGCTCGCGGCGTGCGCCGCCCCGCCCCCCGAACCGACCCCCTACGTCGGCCCGCCCGGCGACTGCATGGCGCGGCTCGCGACCTACGACATCGAGTTCGAGCCGGTGCCCGACGGCGGCTCGTCGAGCTGCCCGATCCGGGGCGCGGTGAAGGTCAGCCGCGTCGGCCAGGCGAAGCTCTCGACCCCGGCGGTGATGACCTGCGCGCTCGCGGAACAGCTCTCGGCGTTCGAGGGGATCTTCGTGCAGCCCGCGGCGGAGCGGACCCTGCACTCGCCGGTGGTGATCCTGCACCACTACGGCACCTACGCCTGCCGTCGCGCCACCGGCAAGCGCAGCCGGATGAGCGAACACGCGCGCGCCAACGCGATCGACATCGGCGTGTTCGAGACCGCTTCGGGCGAGCGCGTCTCGGTGACACGCAACTGGAACGGCCACGACGCCGAGGCGGAGTTCCTCAAGCAGGTCGGCCAGGGCGCGTGCACCCTGTTCGCGGGCGTGCTCGGCCCGGATTCCGACGCCGCCCACCGCGACCACTTCCACTTCGACCTCGGCCCCTACGGCTTCTGCCAGCTCGACCCGATCGACCCGCGCAGCGTGCGGAAGTAGGCGCGCAAAATCAAACCCCCGGGGGATGCCGGGGGTTCGATCGGAAAACCACAGCCTCAGTTCTTGTCGGCGTAGGGGTTCTTGCCCTGCCTGAGCAGCAGGCGGATCGGCACGCCTTCGAGGCCGAAGGCGTCGCGCAGGCCGTTGACGAGGTAGCGGGCGTAGCTGTCCGGCATGTCGGCGACGCGGCTGACGAAGGCGACGAAGGTCGGCGGGCGGATCTTCGCCTGGGTGATGTAGCGCACCCGCAGGCGGCGGCCGAGGCCGCCCATCGGCGGCGGATGGCGCTCGGTCATCTCGCGCAGCCAGTCGTTCAACGGCCGGGTCGGGACGCGGCGGTTCCAAAGCTCGTAGATCTGGTAGACCGTCTCCATCATCCGGTCGAGGCCCTGGTTCCGCAGCGCCGAGACGGTGACGAAGGGAACCCCGCGCACCTGCGGCAGCGCGTGCGCGAGCTTGAGCTTTAGCTCTTCGAGGATCTCGGGCTTGCTCGTCGCGATGTCCCACTTGTTGACGACGACGATCAGCGCGCGGCCCTCGTCGACGACGTGGCGGGCGATGGTGAGGTCCTGCTTGTCGAGAACGCCGTCGACCTCGACCACGAGCGCGACGACGTTGGCCATGCGCACCGCGTTGAGGGTGTCCTGGGCGGAGAGCTTCTCGACGCTTTCGTCGATCTTGGCGCGCTTGCGCAGGCCCGCGGTGTCGACCAGGGTGAGGCGCTTGCCGCGCCACTCGAACGGGCTCGCGATCGCGTCGCGGGTGAGGCCGGCCTCGGGGCCGGTGAGCATCCGCTCTTCGCCGAGCAGGCGGTTGACCAGGGTCGACTTGCCGACGTTCGGCCGCCCGACGATAGCGAGCGAGATCGGCTTGGCGATCAGCGCCGCCTCGGCCTCCTCCTCGGTCAGTTCCGGCTCGGGCTCGGCGTCCGCGTCGACCGGCGGGGTCGCGGCGTCGGCGTACGGCTGCAGGGCGTCGTAGAGATCGCCCATGCCCTCGCCGTGCTCGGCGGACACCGGCACCGGATCGCCGAGGCCGAGGCCGAACGCCTCGTAGAGACCGGGCTGGCCGGAGCGGCCCTCGCACTTGTTGGCGACGAGGATCACCGGCTTCGACTGGCGGCGCAGCAGCCCGGCGAAGTGGGCGTCGAGCGGCGTCACCCCGGCGCGCGCGTCGATCAGCATCAGCACCACGTCGGCGGTGCGGATCGCGAGATCGGTCTGCTGGCGCATCCGCCCCTCGGTGGTGTCGACGTCGCGGGTGTCTTCGAGACCGGCGGTGTCGACGAGGCGGAAGGTGAGGTCGCCGACGCTGGCGTTGCCCTCGCGGCGGTCACGGGTGACGCCCGGCATGTCGTGGACGATTGCCGAGCGCGACCCGGTCAGACGATTGAACAGCGTCGACTTGCCGACATTCGGCCGGCCGACGATGGCGACGGTAAGCATGGCGCGTGTCTTTCGTTAACGATACGCGAGAATGTCGGCATCGTCGGTGAGGAAGTAAACCGTCCCCCCCGCGGCCACCGGCGGCAGGCTCACGCCTTCCGGCAGTTTCTCGTAGCCGAGCACCTTGCCGTCGTAGGGCGAGATCGCCACCGCGTAGCCGTGCGAGCCGGCGAGCAGCAGGCGGTCGCCCGCGAGGATCGGGCCGGTCCAGATGATCCGGCCGCCACGGGTTTCGGGGCGCAGCCACAGCGACAGCGGCGTCACCCAGACGACCCGTCCGGAGCGCGCCTCGAGCGCGAGCACTTCGTTGTTGGTGCTGAGCATGAAGAGGAAGTTGCCCGCCACCCAGGGCATGTCGACGCCGCCGATTTCCTTCTCCCACACCCGGGTGCCGGTGCGCAGGTCGATGGCGGCGGTGAGGCCGGCGTTGCCGGTGGCGTAGACGCGGCCGTCGGCGATCACCGGCGGCGCCTTGATGTCGCCGATCGACATCATCCCCGACGAGCGGCGGCCGCCCGCGAGCGAATCTTCCCACGCCATCGAGCCGTTCTCGACGCGCAGCGCGGCGATCGCGCCCGAGCGCATCGCAACGACGACGACGCCGAGGTCGGCGGCGGGGCTGGCCGCGCCGAGCAGGCCCTGGGCCTCTTCCGCGCCGGTGTATTCCCAGAGCTTGGCGCCGTCCTGTTCGGCGAAGGCGACGACGCGGTTGGACGCGGTGACGACGAACACGCGGCCGCCGTAGACGGTCGGCGCGGCGCGCATCGGCGCATCGAGGCGAACCTTCCAGAACGCACCGCCGGTCTTGGCATCGAGCGCCCACAGTCCGCCGACGCCGGTGGAAGCGAACAGGCGGCCCTGGTCGTAGGCGATGCCGCCGCCGCGCACGACGCTGCCCTCGTCCTCGTCGGGAGTCAGGTCGAAGCGCCACAGGCGGCTGCCGTCGGCGGCGTCGTAGGCGGAGATGCGCGCGTTCGAATCGATCGCGAAGACGCGCCCGCCGGCGATCACCGGCGGCGCGACGAGGCGGTTGTCGGCGTCGGTGCCGGCGCCGATGCCGGCGCTCCAGGCGAGCTTGAGGTCGTTGCCCGCGGCGAGGTGCTGCATCGCGTGGTGGCTGAGGCCGCCGGTCTGCGGCCAGTCGGCGTTCGGCTCGGGCGCGGGCAGGCGGATCTCGACGTTCTGCGCGGCGCGGTCGGGCGAGAGCGTGGTGTCGTGCACCAGCACCGAGATGCGGTTGCCGGGTAGCGGCGGCGCTTCCGGCTCGCCGAACCATTCGTCGGTGCCGCAACCGGCGAGAACCGGCAGCATCGCCGCGAACAGCGCGGCCTTCAGCGTCGCCTTACGCATCATCGTCCTCACTTCTTCGCGGCGTCGCGCGCGAACACGGTGCGCAGGCTCTGAACCATCGCGCGCCGGTCGGGGGTGGTGTCGGGGTCGTCGAGAATGCCGTCGAGCGCCTTGACCGCGCGCGCCGGATCGCCCTGCTTCGCCATCGCCAGCGCCGAGATTTCGAGCGCGGTGTGACGCCACGGATGACCCGCGACGGTGAGCGGCTGGAGCTTGTCCTCGATCGCCTTGGGATCGTCGGACTCGAGCCCGGCGAGGGCGTCCTGGACCACCGCGAGGTCGCGGTAGGCGGGCAGCGCATCGGCGTCGGAGGCGACCTGGGCGAACAGCTCGCGCGCCTCGGCGGTCTTGTTCTGGGCGAGCAGCACGCTCGCGTGGCGCAGGCGGGCGAGGGTACGGTAGCCGTCGTTGCCGGTCTTTTCGAGCTCGGCGAGCAGCTTGACCGCGCCGTCGGCGTCGCGCGCGCGCAGCGCCGCCTCGGCCTTGTCGAGCGTCGCCGCCTGCTCCATGCGCTCGCTGTCCTGCATCGACTTGTGGACCTGGTAGCCCGCCACCACCACCACGATCAGCACCGCGGCGGCGATCGCCATCGCGCCGTAGCGCTTCCACAGCTTGACCAGGCGTTCGTGGCGCAGGTCGTCCTCGACCTCACGGAAAAGGCTGTTCTGCTCGGCCGCCTCGCGCGCG
>QKGW01000101.1 GCA_003250275.1 Alphaproteobacteria bacterium | reverse complement strand
CCTGCACCTGGGCGGCTTCACCCTGGGCGGCATCGGCACCGCGACCTTCGGCGCGATCGCGCTCTACGCGCTCCTCGACCGCAAGGCCACGGCGACCGCCACCGACCTGCACGGCGCGGAATAACCGCCGCATCCGGCGGCACGAAAAAGGACGCCTTCGGGCGTCCTTTTCATGTCTGCGCTCAGAGGCGCTTCTCGAAGAAGGTGTCGGGGTACGGGTCGTCGTTGAAGCGCGGGATCTCGGTCCAGCCGGTGGTGCGGTAGAGGCGCACAGCCTCGGGCAGGGCGCTGTTGGTGTCGAGGCGGAGGACTTCGATGCCGAGGCCGCGCGCGGCGGCTTCGGTCGCGTCCATCAGGCGGCGCGCGATCTTGAGGCCGCGCGCGGCGGGCGAGACCCACAGCCGCTTGACCTCGGCGACCGCGCCGCCGCTCCCCTTCAGTCCGACGCAGCCGAGCGGCAACCCGTCCGACATCGCGACGAGGAACACCCCGCGCGGGCGGATCATGTCTCCGGCATCCGGGTCGCGCGAGAGCGAAACGTCGAACCCGCGTTCGAAGCGCCGACCCAGCTCGGCGTAGTACTCGCCGAGGCAGTGGCGCGCCGCCGCGCAGCGCGGGTCGGCCTCTTCGAGGACGACGCGGTCGCGCCCGAGCGCCGAGGCGATCAGGTCCATCGCCGCGAGCAGCGCGGCGGGATCGGGATGCCGCGCCAGCATCCCCTCGGCCTGCGCGTCGGAAAGGTTCTCGTAGGCCTGGAACTCGCGCGCCCCCGCCGCGCTCAGGCGCGCCACGCGGCGGCGCGCGTCCTCGGGGTGCGCCACGGTCTCGATCAGCCCCTCGTCCTCAAGGCCGCGCAGCAGGCGGCTCATCAGCCCGGAATCGAGCCCGAGATAAGCGCGGATCTCCGCCACGTCGGACCGCCCCTGGCCGATCGCGTTGAGCACCCGCGCCGCGCCGAGCGGGCGGCCGCGTCCGAGAAACGAGGTGTCGAGCGCCCCGACCTCGGAGGTCACGGCACGGTTGAAGCGGCGCACACGGGCTATGGGTTCGGCTGTCATGATGTCTGACTTTAGTCAGATATATTTTCAGCCGTCAAGCCTGCCGCAAATTTTCCCGCGCGGCGCATTGAACCGGCGGCCTTGGCGACCAAAAATACCGAGGAAAGCAATTTCCCATCGGGCAGGAACTTCGGCAGCGGCGCGGCGGCACGGGCGCGGCGCGTTTACGGGTGACGGACAAATGCCGGACGGCAACGACGGTTTGGTGCTGCGTCAGGTCGGAGAGATCGCCCGCATCTCCCCCGCGGACTGGGACGCCTGCGCCGGGGCGGACAACCCGTTCGTCTCGCACGCCTTCCTCCAGGTGCTCGAGGATTCCGGCGCGGCGACGCTCGAAAGCGGCTGGGCGCCTTGCCACCTCGCGGTCGCGGACGCCGAGGGCCGCGTTCTCGGCGTCGCGCCGCTCTACGCCAAGACCCATTCGTTCGGCGAATACGTGTTCGACTGGGGCTGGGCGGACGCCTGGGAGCGCGCCGGCGGCCGCTATTACCCCAAGCTGCAGTGCGCGGTGCCGTTCACCCCGGTGCCCGGCCCGCGCCTGCTGGTGCGCCCGGAGGCGCGGGGGCTGGGGATCGAGGCGGTGCTCGCCCACGGCATCGCGCAACTGGTGGCGGAGACCAAGTGGTCCTCGGCGCACGTCACCTTCTGCTCGCGGGAGGAGGCGGACCTGCTCGGCGCGCGCGGCTGGCTGACCCGCATCGGCGAGCAGTACCACTGGCACAATCCGGGCTACGCCAGCTTCGAGGATTTCCTCGGCGGACTTTCCTCGCGCAAGCGCAAGACCATCCGCAAGGAGCGCGAACGCGCCAACGCCCAGGGTCTCGCGATCCGCACCTTGCGCGGCGGCGAGATCGCCGCCCGCCACTGGGACGCGTTCTACCGCTTCTACCTCGACACCGTCGACCGCAAGTACGCCCAGGCCTACCTCACCCGCGAGTTCTTCCACCGCCTCGGCGCGGCGCTCGGCGACAAGGTGGTGCTGATCGTCGCCGAGGACGGGCCGCGGATGGTCGCGGGCGCGCTCAACCTCGTCGGCGCGGATGCGCTGTTCGGGCGCAACTGGGGGGCCGAGGTCGACGCGCCGTTCCTGCATTTCGAGATGTGCTACTACCGCGCGCTCGACTTCGCCATCGCGCACAAGCTCGCCCGCGTCGAGGC
>QKGW01000397.1 GCA_003250275.1 Alphaproteobacteria bacterium | reverse complement strand
TTGGTCGCGACCTTGATCACCGGCGCGGCGGCGAGGCCGTAGGGGGTGCCGCGCCCGGTGGTGAACACCTGCAACGCGATGCCCGAGGCGAGCTGCTGGGTGCCGCAGATGAAGTCCGACGCCGGGGTGGCGGCGAAGATCATGCCTTTCTTGCGGATCCGCTCGCCGGGCGCGAGTACGTCGACGATCGGCGCGGTGCCCGACTTCACCACCGAACCGAGTGCCTTCTCGACGATGTTGGCGAGGCCGCCGGTCTTGTTGCCGGGCGAGGTGTTGGCGGAGCGGTCGGAGCCGCCGCGCGCGAGATAGGCGTCGTACCACGCCATCTCGCGGATCAGCGCCTCGGCGACTTCGTCGTCGGCGGCGCGCTCGACCAGCAGGTGGATCGCGTCGCGCACCTCGGTGACCTCGGAGAACATCACCGAGCCGCCGGCGCGGACGATGAGATCGGCGGCGAAGCCGACCGCCGGATTGGCGGTGACGCCGGAGAACGCGTCCGATCCGCCGCACTGCACGCCGATCACGAGGTCGGACACCGGGCAGGTCTCGCGCCGCCGCGCGTTCAGGCGTTCGAGGCGCGGCACGGCGGCGTCGATCACCCCCTGCACCATCGCCTCGAAGCCGGTGAACGCCTCGTCCTGGAGGCGCACGATCGCGGCCTGCTCGCCCGGCGACTTCAGGGTTTCGGGCAGCAGCTTCTCGCAGCCGAGGCCGATGATCAGGGTCTCGCCGCCGAAGTTGGGGTTGCGCGCGAGGTTGCGCAGGGTGCGGATCGGCACCGCCGCGTCGGGCGCGGAGATCGCCACGCCGCAGCCGTAGGTGTGGTCGAGGGCGACGATGTCGTCGACGTTGGGGTAGCGCGGCAGCAGCTCGCGCTTGAGCCGCTCGACGACGTGGCCGACCACCCCCGCGACGCACTGCACCGAGATCGACACCGCGAGCACGTTGCGCACGCCGACCGAGCCGTCGGCGTTGCGGAAGCCCTCGAAGGTCTGGCCCTCCAGGGGTTCGAGCGGCGCCACCGCGCGGCGGGCGCGCGGCATCGTCGCGAGATCGGGGGCGGGCGGCATCCGCACCAGCCCCTCGGTGACGCACGCGCCTTTCGGGATCGCGCGGTCGGCATGGCCGATCACCTCGCCGTAGCGCACGATCGGGTCGCCCGCGGCGAGGTCGCGGAGCGCGACCTTGTGCCCCATCGGCACGTTTTCGAGAAGCTCGGTGCCGTCGGCGAGGCGCTGCCCCGCCCGCGCGCCCGCGGCGGCGGCGACGATCGCGACGGTATCGGAGGGATGGACGACGACCGAAGGCACCACGCTCATTTGCCGCCCTCCTCCGCCGCGCCGCGTTGGACGTTGCGCCACGCCTGGTAGAACGCGTAGCCGAGCGAGAGCGCGATCAGCACCCACAGGCCCACCGCGATCGGGCTCTTGGTGAAAAAGATCGAGAGCGAGCCGTAGGATTCGATGCTCTTGACGAAGTAGACCTCGGCGTCCTTGCCGAGAATGAAACCGATGATGAAGGGCGCGGATTCGAGCCCGATCTTGTGGCCGTAGTAGCCGAACAGGCCGAACAGGAAGAACGTCCAGACGTCGAACATGATGCCCGAATTCGCCGAGAACGCGCCGACCACGCACATCATCAGGATGATCGGGTAAAGCAGGTACTTCGGCACCTGGATCACCTTCACCACGTAGCGGATCGCGAAGAACATCACCGCGAACATCACGATGTTGGCGAACACCAGGTTGACCATGATGGTGTGCCAGGCTTCGAGGTGCTCGCCGATGAACAGCGGCCCGAGCTGGAGCCCCTGGAGGGTGAACGCGCCGATCATCACCGCGGTGGTCGAATCGCCCGGAATGCCGAGCGAGACGAGCGGGATCAGCGCGCCGCCGGTGAGGCCGTTGTTGGCGGATTCCGAGGCGATCACGCCTTCGGGCTCGCCGGTGCCGAGGCGCTCGGGGTGCTTCGAGAGGTTCTTCTGCTGCACGTAGGCGAGCACCGAGGCGGCCGAGCCGCCGATGCCGGGCAGCAGGCCGACGAAGGTGCCGATCGCCGAGGCGCGCGTCAGGGTGCCGAGGTGGCCCTTGAACACCGAGAAGCGGAACGGCGTGCCGCCGCCGAGCTTGAACCGCGCGATCGGCTCGGGCGGCACGCCCTTGGCCGCCTCCTCGAGGATCACGGTGAGGCCGAACAGGCCGATCAGCACCGGCAAGAGCGAGAAGCCGTTGATCAGCTGGTCTTCGAGGAAGCCGGGAACGAGGCGGATGTCGCCGTTGCCGCCATTGTTGATGTCGTAGGTGCCGATCAGGCTCACCCAGATCCCGAGCACGCCCGAAACCGCGCCGTTGATCAGGCGCTTGGAGAGCGAGGCGATGATCGTGAGGGCGAAGAAGATGATCAGGAACTTCTCGACGTAGGAGAACTTGATCGCGACGTCGGCGAGCGCGGGGGCGAAGAAGAACAGCACCAGCGCCGAGAACAGCCCGCCGAACAGCGACGCGACGATGCCGATCTTGAGCGCGCGCTCGGCCTCGCCCTTCTGCGCCATCGGGTGGCCGTCGAAGGTGGTGGTGATCGACGACGGCGTGCCGGGGATGTTGATCAGGATCGCGGGCACGAGGCCGCCCGAGATGCCGCCGACATAGAGCCCGAGCAGCAGCGCGAGGCTGGTGTCGAGATCGAGGCCGTAGGTCATCGGCAGGCACACCGCCACCGCCATCGTCGCGGTCATGCCGGGGATCGCGCCGAACACGATGCCGATGATCACCCCGAAGGCCACCAGAACCAGCATCAGCGGCGTCACGTCGACGAGCAGTTCCATCGAACTCTCCTCAGGGCAGGGTCAGGAAGAACAGCTTGGCGAGCGCGTACCACACCACGAACGGCGCGAGCACCGCGCAGACGATCGCGAGCGCGACCTTGCGCCGGGTGCGATCGTGCAGGTAGAGCAGCGACAGCGACGCCATGAACACCATCGAGCAGACGAGGAAGCTCAGGCCGGTGTTGGGCCAAACGTCGGAGAGCCGGTCCATCACCACGATGTAGGCGATGAGGAGCCCGATGGTGCCGCCGAAGGTCTTGAGATCGAGGCTCTCGATCGCCGCGCCGAGGCTGCCGCGCAGACCCGCCGCCGCGCGCACGAGTTCGCGCCGCCGCGCCACCAGGGCGAGGCACAGGAGCACCACCAGCACCCAGCCGACGATGCGCGGAAAGAACAGATGCGATTGGTCGAAATCGATGGTGACGCGCAGGAATTCCATGTCCGCCTCCTCAGGGAGCCGCCGCCCCGCGCACGGGGCGGCGGCGCATGGGGTCAACGGGTTGCGTCGATGAGCTTCTTCGACTGCGCCGCCTTCTTCATCAGGTACGCCTCAGCCTGCTTGGAGGGCTGGAAGTTCGGGATGAAGAACGACTGCTTGAGCTTCTTCTGCACCTCGCCCTTGGCGAAGATCTCGCCGAGAGCCTTGTCGAGATAGGCGACCACCTTGGGGTCCATCTCCTTGTTGTAGATGAAGAAGAATTCCTTATCGAAGGTGAAGTCCTGCTTGCCGTCGAGGGTGACGTGGACGTTCGGCGAGGTGAACTTGAGGAGGTCCTCGCGGCTCGTCGCACCCATGCCCTCGGGATTCGCCTGGGCGATCGTCGCCTGACGCGCCGGCAGCCAGTAGAAGCGCATCGCCTTCTGATCCTCGGCGGGCAGACGGGTGTACTGCTCGTTGGCCTGCACCGAGCCGTGGATCACTTCGGCCTGGCGGTCGAAGAGGAGCTGGTTCTTGTCGCCCTGCGAGCCGGTCTTGACGGTGACGAGGTTCGCCTCCTTGCCCGGATAACGCACCTTGATCGCGTTGTTGAGCGCGCCGTAGTAGACCTCGGAGACGCCGCCCGGCTGGATCGCCACGCGGATGCGCTCGCCCTTGGCGGCCCCCTGGATCACGTCCTCGATGGTCTTGTACTTGGAATCCTTCGCGCCGACGAAGGCATCGCCGGGGTTGATCGAGACCGTCGGGCCGACGGTGTAGGCGGTGAAGAGGTCCTGGTAGCCCTTCAGGCCCAAGAGGTGCCCGAGGTAGGACTGATCGTGGAAGAACATGATCGTGCTGCCGTCCTTGACCCGCGAGACGGCCTGGAAGGCGGCGGAGACGCCGACGGCGTCGACCTTGGCGTTGATGTCGAGATGCCTGGAGAGTTCGTCGGCGATGATCGCCGCGTTCTGGTAGGTGTCGCCGCCGGTCGAGCTCGACCCGATGACGATTCGGAGATTGCCGGAGATCGGCTTGTCCGCCGCTCCCGCGGCCGACACGAGCCCCAGCGCCGTGGCGGCTACCACACACATTCCCAACAGCGGTTTTTTCATTGGGTCGTCCTCCCGGTTCGTATTTTTCGAAGCACGCGACTACGTCACTTGCGGTTTCCCCTCCGCTGAATTCCGGCCCACCCTCGCGGGCGGTGATGGAAACGCTTTCATACCTACCCGTTTCGGACTACCATTGGCTTCCTTTCGGTGCGTCAAGTCAAGCGTTTCCAGGTAATCCGAAGCAATTCCCGCAAATTTCGGAATTTTTTCCGTGGCACGGAATGCTGGTTTACTGGTGAGTGCGATTGCGCTTTCATTGATGCGTTCGAGAAACCCTGCGTAGAATTCCGCGGCCAACGCGGGCGGGGGCACCGTCGATCGAGGAGGACGAACATGGCGGAGCGGCAGCGAATCGGGGACAGCCCGGTGGTGACGGCGATGCGCGTGGTTCCGGTTGCGGGGCGCGACAGTATGCTCCTCAACCTTTCGGGCGCGCACGGCCCCTTCTTCACCCGCAACGTGGTGGTGATGGAGGACAGCGCCGGGCACACCGGCCTCGGCGAAGTCCCCGGCGGCGAGCCGATCCGCAAGACCCTCGAAGACGCGATCCCTCTCGTCGTCGGGCAGCCGGTCGCAGCGTGGAACGCGGTGCTGAAGGCGGCGGGCGACGCCTTCGCCGACCGCGACTCCGGCGGGCGCGGGCTGCAGACCTTCGACCTCCGGATCGCGATCCACGCGCTCACCGCGATCGAGGCGGCAATGCTCGACCTGCTCGGGCGCTTCCTCGGGGTTTCGGTCGCCGATCTCCTCGGCGAGGGCCGCCAGCGCGACGCGGTGCCGATGCTCGGCTACCTGTTCTACGTCGGCGACCGCAAAAAGACCGACCTCCCCTACCGCGCCGGCGAACCCGGCGACGACTGGCTGCGCGTGCGCGACGAGGAGGCGCTGACGCCCGAGGCGGTGGTGCGCCTCGCCGAGGCGGCGGAGGCGCGCTACGGCTTCAAGGACTTCAAGCTCAAGGGTGGCGTGCTCGCGGGCGAGGCGGAGATGGAGGCCTCGGCGGCGCTCAAGACGCGCTTCCCCGAGGCGCGCGTCTCGATCGACCCCAACGGCGCGTGGTCGCTCGAAGAGGCGATCGCGCTGGTCAAGGCGTTCCCCGGCGTGCTCGCCTACGCCGAGGACCCGTGCGGCGCCGAACAGGGCTACTCGGGCCGCGAGGTGATGGCGGAGTTCCGCCGCGCCACCGGCATTCCCACCGCCACCAACATGATCGCCACCGACTGGCGGCAGATGGGCCATGCGGTACAGCTCCACGCCGTCGACATCCCGCTCGCCGATCCGCATTTCTGGACGATGCGCGGCGCGGTGCGGGTGGCGCAGATGTGCCGCGACTGGGGCCTCACCTGGGGCTCCCACTCGAACAACCACTTCGACATCTCGCTCGCGATGTTCACCCACGCCGCCGCCGCCGCGCCCGGACGCCTCACCCCGATCGACACCCACTGGATCTGGCAGGACGGCACCGAGCGCCTCACCCGCGAACCGCTCAGGATCGCGGGCGGCATGGTCAAGGTTCCGGACGAGCCCGGCCTCGGCATCACCCTCGACCCCGAGCGCCTGGAAGCGGCGCACGCGGTCTACAAATCTTTGGGCCTGGGGGCGCGCGACGACGCGATGGCGATGCGCTACCTCATCCCCGATTGGCGCTTCGACAACAAGCGCCCGTGTCTGGTTCGGTAAGGCATCCCCAGAAGGAGCAAGGAGCGGATCATGGATTTGCCAGTGAACGCGTTCAAGCGGCGGCTCGCCGCGGGCGAGACCCAGATCGGGTTGTGGTCCCACCTGTCGAGCTACATTTCGACCGAGGTGATCGCCGGCGCGGGGTTCGACTGGATCGTGCTCGACGCCGAGCACTCCCCCAACGACCCCCTCACCATCCTGCCGCAGTTGCAGGCGTGCGAGGGCGGCACCGCGTCGCCGGTGGTGCGGGTGCCGTGGAACGACACCGCGCTGATCAAGCGCTACCTCGACGTCGGCGCGCAGACCCTGCTGGTGCCCTACGTGCAGAACGCCGACGAGGCCGCCCGCGCGGTCGAGGCGATGCGCTATCCGCCGCGCGGGATGCGCGGCTTCACCGGCCTGTCGCGCGCCTCGCGCTTCGGCCGCGTCGCCAACTACCACGCCCGCGCCGAGGAGGAACTCTGCCTGATCGTTCAGGTCGAGACCGGCGAGGCACTCGGTAACCTCGAAGCGATCGCCGCGGTCGACGGCGTCGACGCGGTGTTCATCGGCCCCGGCGACCTCTCCGCCTCGCTCGGCTACCTCGGCAAGGCAACTCACCCCGACATGCAGAAGATCATCGTCGAGACGATCAAGCGCATCACCGCCGCCGGCAAGGCCGCGGGCATCCTCGCCCCGGACGAAACCCTCGCCCGCCTCTACATGCGCGAGGGCGTCACCTTCGCCGCGGTCGGCGCCGACATCGCCCTGCTCGCCCGCGGCGCCGAGGCGCTCGCGGCCCGCTACAAGTCCTAACAAAGGAGCACGTCATGACCAAAGTCGGTTTCATCGGCCTCGGGATCATGGGCAAGCCGATGGCGGCCCACCTGATCGCCGCCGGGCACGAGGTCTTCCTCCACACCATCGGCGAGGTGCCCGCCGAACTCGTCGCCGCGGGCGGCAAGGCGTGCGCCTCGTCCGCCGAGGTGGCGCGCGCGGGCGAGATCATCATCGTGATGGTGCCCGACACCCCCGACGTCGAGGCGGTGCTGTTCACTCCGGGCGGCGTCGCGGAAGGGCTCTCGCCCGGCAAGATCGTCGTCGACATGAGCTCGATCGCGCCGGTGGCAACCCAGGAATTCGCCAAGAAGATCGAAGCCCTCGGCTGCCGCTACCTCGATGCGCCGGTGTCGGGCGGCGAGGTCGGCGCGAAGGCGGCGACGCTCACGATCATGGTCGGTGGCCCCGAGGACACCTTCGCCACGGTCAAGCCGCTGTTCGAGCTGATGGGCAAGAACATCACCCTCGTCGGCGACAACGGCGCGGGGCAGATCACCAAGGTCGCCAACCAGATCATCGTCGCCTTGAACATCGAGGCGGTCGGCGAGGCGCTGTTGCTCGCGGCCAAGGCGGGCGCGGACCCGGCGCGGGTGCGTCAGGCGCTGATGGGCGGCTTCGCCAACTCCAAGGTGCTCGAAGTCCACGGCGAACGCATGGTCAAGCGCACCTTCGAGCCGGGCTTCCGCATCGCCCTGCACCAGAAGGACCTCAACCTCGCGCTCTCGACCGCGCGCAGCCTCGGCCTCAGCCTGCCGAACACCGCCACCGCGCAGGAACTGTTCAACTCCTGCGCCGCGCACGGCGGCTCGGGCTGGGACCACTCGGCGATGGTCAAGGCGCTCGAATATCTCTCCGGCTCCAAGGTCGCCGAGGACTGAGGCGCGGCAAGGCCGCACCCTCGAACACATCGGCGCGCCCCCGGACCAAGTCCGGGGGTGACGCATGAGGAAGATGCCGCCGCTCCCGCGGCCTACCCCAGGTGCGCGAGCGGCAGCGGTTCGTCCTGCTTGATCTCGCGGATCGCAAAGTTGCTGCGGATGTCCTTGACCATCGGCAGCTTGAGCAGGTGGCCGAGGAGGAACGCCTCGTAGCCCGCGAGATCGGGCACCACCACCTGGCAGAGGAAATCGTACTCGCCCGAGACGAGGTGGCAGGCGACCACCTCGGGCAGCGCGTGGAACGCCGCCTGGATCGCCTCGGCATTGACGTCGCGATGGCCGTCCACCTTCACCTCGACGAACACCGTCAGCCCGAGATCGACCGCCTTGCGCGCGAGCGTCGCGCGGTAGCCCGCGATCACCCCCGCCGCTTCCAGCGCGCGCACCCGCCGCAGGCACGGCGTCGGCGACAGGCCGACCCGCTCGGCCAGCTCGGTGTTGGGGATCCGCCCGTCCTCCTGGAGGACGGCGAGGATCTTAAGATCGAACGCGTCGAAGCGCTTCTCCACCATGATTCGCTCCTATGTCGGCAGTTTTGAGCAGAATACGCCAATATTGCCCGGAACCGAGCGCGAGATCGCAAGGACACGCGCCCCCGCGCCGTCGCATCATCGGCGCAGGAGGAACCCGCCATGACCGACGCCGTCCGCACCACCCTCGCGCGCCTGGAGACCTACCTCGCCGACGCCGCCGCGCGCCGACGCCCGGTGATCGCCCAGC
>QKGW01000135.1 GCA_003250275.1 Alphaproteobacteria bacterium | reverse complement strand
GACCCAACCGGCGGTTTGGCGATTCCGCAAACAACCCCGCAAGCCTCTGAAGTTGGGCAATTACGGCAAATAGGGCGGACTCTCTGTGCCGGAGAAAACCGCAGAAATCCTCGGTGCAGTCCTGAAATTGGGGCGGAATATAGACATAAATATGGCATTTTCCTTGGGGATTCGGGCAAACCTGTGGTATCAACGTCGTGCGCGTCGTGTGCGCCTTTCCCGGTGGGCGGGAGATGGCGCTGCCGGTGGCTTCGGCCTCCTGCGAAGCGCGAGGTGAGCGCCCGGAACTGTGGCCCGGGCGAGGCGTGGACCATCCAGGGCGGCGCAAGCGGCCAAGGGTTACGGTGGACGGCACCGTTCGGTTTCACGCGCGTGACTGCGATACCGCGGGTGAGAAGCTGCCGCGGCCGCTGTCTACGTCCACCGAAGACTTACGGCGTCGCTCGGGAGCTGAGCTTCCGGGCGAATCGGTGCGTGCGTGCGGCCCCGGCCGCGCGGGCGCGCCACCGGAACCCTCGATGGAGAGCGTGTAACTATGAGCGTGATTCTTGAAACCACCCAGGCGGTCGCGCAGATCGCCCAAACCGCCGAGACGGATACTCTCGGCCTCGCGCCGTGGGAAGGCGGTCTGCTCGGCTTCATCATCGTGATGACCGCGCTGATCGGCATCTGGGCCGCGACTTCGATCGTCGGCGTCTACTTCGCCAAGGCGTCCGCGTCAAAAAAAGCTGAGGCCGCCCCTAAGGCTGCTCCGGCGGCTTCCGCCGCCAAGCCCGTGGCGGCGGCCCCTGTTGCTGAGGAAATCCCGCTGGCGGTCATCATTGCCGCGGCTGTCCAGGTCATGGGCGGCCAGGTGCGCAATGTGACGGTCACCATTCCGGGCCGCGACAACGGGTCGTCAGTCGATCTACGCGTCGCACGGCGCGAAGGCGCCGTCTGCGGTTTCCCCGCTCGGGACGGTCAAGACGAAGTAAGGCGACAGCCTTTCAAAGGAAACGGCGGCGCGAGCGATCGCGCCGCCGTTTTCGTATCTGCGCCCCCCTGCGAGAGAGGCATCCGGCGCGGACCCCTGTGCCGGTTTCGCTGTGCGCGCCGCCGGAACCCGGTCTTTCCGGGCGATCCGCCATATTTGCCTTATTCAGCCATTGATACTGCGAATCCACCCTTGGGGATACAATCCAAGGTATGCATATACGCGTGCGGCGTTGTCTGTGGCACCGTAAATAAGGCAAATAAGGCAGCCCGAAGAACGTCATTAATGCATTGAAATAAAATAATAAATCATGGGAATTCGGAGATTATGACACGTTTTCGCCGCAAATATGGCGGAATCCTTGGGGAAATAAGGCAAACCTGTGGTACAAGATGCCTCGCGTCGGAACGTCGTCATCCCGGTGGGCGGGCGGGCGACGGGAGATCGGGGCCGTTGGGCTCCGTCGGCGCATAGGGGAACGCCCGGAACTGTGGTCCGGGCGTGGCGTGGATCACCCGAAGGCGAACCCAGCCAGTCGGGAGCGGCGGTGGACGGCACCGCCCGGTTTCACGCGCGCGACTGCGCGCTCGCGGGTGAGAAGCTGCCGCGGCCGCAGTCTGCGTCCACCCAAGACCCGCGACGCCGCCGGTGCGGTTCACGCGGGCGGCATCGGGGCGGGGCGTTTGGCCGCTCCGCTTCACCGGACCCCTCGATGGAGAGCGTGTAACGATGAGCGTAATTCTGGAAACCACTCGGGCCGTTGCCGAGGTCGCCCAGGTTTCGGGCGAGATCGCCATGGCACCGTGGGAACGGGCGCTGCTCGGCTTCGGCATCGTGATGAGTGCCCTGGTCGGCATTCAGGCGATGACCACGGTCGTCGGCCTGTACTTCTCGAAGGCGGGCAACGCGTCAAAAAAAGCTGAGGCCGCCCCCAAGGCTGCTCCGGCGGCTCCCGCCGCCAAGCCCGCGGCGGCGGCCCCTGCAGAAGAGGAAATCCCGCTCGCGGTCATCCTCGCCGCGGCCGCCTACATGGTCGGCGGTCAGATCCGCAGCGTGACGGTGACGATTCCGGGCCGCGACAACGTGACCTGGACCTCGCAGGGCCGCCAGTCGATCTACGCGTCGCACGGCGCGAAGGCGCCGGGCGCGGTTTCGAACCTCGGAACCGTCAAGAAATAGGGCGGACCCCCGCTCACGGAAACGGCGGCGCGAGCGATCGCGCCGCCGTTTTCGCGTCTCGGCCGGGCGTCACATCAGCTTGTGCGAGACCGGCATTCCAAAGGCGGTGTCGCGGCGGATCTCGCCGAGCGGGAAGTAGGGCGCCGCGGGCGCGTCGCGGCGCGCGGTTTCGGGCACCGTGGCGCCGTCGAAATAGGCGGCGTAGAGCTCGGGGCCGAGGATCTCGCGCGCGGCCTTCTGCGCCTGGTCCTGCCAACCGAGGGCTTCGAGGGTGGCGAGGTTGGTCTCGATCGCGACCTCGACGGTGACCATGCGGATCGCGTCGTGACGGCGGCGCTGCAGCTCTTCCTTGAGCATGAAGAGATAGAGGCGGAGGAAGCGGAACGCCTTCGAGCGCGCCTCGCCGACCTGGCGCTGCGCTTCGTCGCGTTCGAGCCGCAGCGACAGCACCTCGCTGCGCAGCTGGGCGTTCTCGCCGGCGAGGCGGTCGCGCTCCTGCTCGATCGCTGCGGCGTGGTCGAACACCGCGTCGAACTGGCGCTTGAGGCGGCGGAGTTCGAGGCGGAGCGCGGCGATCACCTCGCGGCTCGAGGGCTCGGCGGGTCGGCTGCGCGCCGCCATGAAGCGGCGGAAGCTGACGACGTAGGGCGCGATCGCTTCGAGCCGCAGCGGCAGGTCGGCGCGCAGGCCGCAGCCTTCGAGCTTCTTGCGCGAATCGGGGTCGCGGAAGAGGCCGCGCAGGGTCTGCGGAATGATCTGGAACAGCTTGCCGTCGGGGATGCCCTCGACGATCTCGACCCAGCGTCGGCAGATCACCGAATCGCGGGGATCGTCGAGCCGATGGCCATGCGCGATCGCCGCCATCAGGCGTTGAAGAAACCGTACCGAGGGGTCGGCGGCAGAGCGCTGCTGCGGGTCGGGCGACATCGTTGCGTCCATATCGGAGGAAGCGATGCCGCGAGCGTACCCTGGCGGTGTTTAAGGTTCGGTGAATCCCGCGACCGGCTCGACGAGCAGGGTGGTGCCGTCGACGCCGACGATCTTCACCTGCGCGCCGACCGGCTGATCCGCGCCGCGCGCGAGCCACAGGCCGTCGCCGACCTTGACCCGGCCTTCGCCGTTGGCGATCGCCACCGCGACGACGACGACGCGGCCGACCAGCTCCTCGCCGCGGCGGTTCAGGGTCGCGTGGTCCTCCGCCACGACGATCCGGCCGCGGCGCTTCCAGGCGAAGGTGAGCGAGACCACCGAAAGCACCGCGAACACCACCGCCTGGACCTCCCAGCCCGGCAGCGCGCCGGCGAGGTCGGCGGCGAAGACGAGAACGCCGGTGATCGCGGCGGCGAGCCCGAGCCAGAGGAAGAACACCCCGGGCAGCGCCATTTCGAGGAGGAACATCAGCACCGCGGCGATCCACCAGTGCCAGTGGTCGAGCGGCAGGGCGATGAAGTCGGCCATGTTCAGCTCCACGGCCCTTCGGGTTTCGCATCGGGCTTCGGCGCGCCCTTCGGGCCGGGCTGCGGCGGCTTGGCGGCGGGCGCGCCGTCAGGTCCGAACACCTGCTTGGCGATTTCGCCGATGCCGCCGAGCGAGCCGAGCACCCCCGAGGCCTCCCACGGCATCAGGATCAGCTTGCCGTTCGGCGCGGCGGCGATCTCCTTCAGGCTTTCGACGTACTTGAGCGCGACGAAGTAGTTGATCGCCTGGACGTTGCCCGCGGCGATCGCCTCCGACACCGCGCGCGTCGCGTTGGCTTCCGCCTCGGCGGCGCGTTCGCGCGCCTCCGCCTCGCGGAAGGCGGCCTCGCGCGCGCCCTCGGCTTCGAGGATCACCGCCTGCTTCTTGCCCTCGGCTTCGAGGATCGCCGACTGGCGCAGGCCCTCGGCGTCGAGGATCGCGGCGCGCTTGAGGCGCTCGGCCTTCATCTGCCGCGCCATCGCGTCGACGAGGTCGTTGGGCGGGCTGATGTCCTTGATCTCGATGCGGGTGACCTTGATCCCCCAGGGATTGGTCGCCTGATCGACGACGGTGAGCAGCTCGGCGTTGATCTTGTCGCGTTGCGACAGGAGTTCGTCGAGGTCCATGCCGCCCATCACCGTGCGGATGTTGGTCATCGTGAGGTTGAGGATCGCGAGTTCGAGCTGGCGCACCTCGTAGGCGGCCTTGGCGGCGTCGAGCACCTGATAGAACACCACGCCGTCGACCGTCACCATCGCGTTGTCGCGGGTGATCACGTCCTGGCTCGGCACGTCGAGCACCTGCTCCATCATGTTGAGCTTGGAGCCGATGCGGTCGACCAGCGGTACGATCAGGTGGAGGCCGGGGCGCAGGGTGCGGGTGTACTGGCCGAAGCGCTCGACGGTGAACTCCCACCCCTGGGAAACCACCTTGACGCTGAGACCGACGAATACGACCGCCAACACCACGAGGGCGACGGCGAAGAACGGCAGGGTGGTGGGCATCGGGGAGCCTCCATGGCGGGAATACCGTCAAAAACTCTCAGGTACCCGTCCGGGGGTGTCAAGTTTCGATACCGTGGAGAAAGTCCCGCGTGCGGGCGATCGCCTCGGCGATGCCGACGCGCTCGGGCGTCACCCCCTCGGGGAAAGCCGAAAGCAGGCGCGACGGCAGCGGCGCGAGGAGGACGAACACGCCGCGGTCGTCGGCGCGGCGCACCAGCCGCCCGAACGCCTGGCGGAGCTTCATCCGCGTCAGCCGGTCGGTGTAGGCGTTGCCGCCGAACGCATCGCGGCGCGCGCGGTAGAGGATGCCGGGGCGCGGCCACGGCACGCGGTCGAAGGCGATCAGCCGGAGCGAGCGCCCGGGCACGTCGACGCCGTCGCGCACCGCGTCGGTGCCGAGCAGGCAGGCGTTCTCCTCGGCACGGAAGAGGTCGATCAGGGTCGAGGTGTCGAGCCCGTCGACGTGCTGGGCGAGGAGATCGATGCCCGCCGCCGCGAGCGTCGGCTTGATCCGCGCGTGCACGTCGCGCAGGCGCTGGATCGCGGTGAACAACCCGAGGCCGCCGCCGCCCGAAGCGACGAAGAGCTCGCGCATCGCCGCCGCCAACTGCTCGGGGGCGTTGCGCCCGACGTCGTGGACGATGAACACGCGGGTCTGGCTGGCGTAGTCGAACGGCGAGCGCACCGCGGTGCGCAGCGCCGGGCGCGGGAAGTGCTTGGTGCCGCCGACCAGGGCGGCGGCGTCCCAGTCCTCGGCGTCGCCCGCGTCGCGCAGGGTCGCCGAGGTGATCGCGACGCCGTGCGCGACCTCGCCGAGGCAGATCGCGAGCGGCTCGGTCGGGTCGATCCAGTGGCGGTAGAAGCCGAGGTCGAGGTTGCGCCCGTCGGCGCGCTCGATGCCGAACCAGTCGGCGTACTGGCGCGGCGTGTCGCTCGCGAGGTCCTTCAGCATCGCGCGCCACGCCGCGACCTGCTGCAAGGCGCGCTGGTCGAGGGTGCGCGCCATCGCCTCGATGCGCAGGCGGAGGTTGGCTTCGAGGGTGTCGGTCTCTTCCGACAGGCGGCGGCGGAGGATCGCCGCGAGGCCGCGCGCCGGACCGAGGATGTCTTCGAGCGCGCGGTCGACCGCTGGCAGGGTGCCGACCAGCGCGTCGACCGGCGGGCGCGGCGGCGCTTCGAGGGAGTAGGGCGACTCCGGGTCCTCGACGCGCGCGAGCACGTGGTCCTGCACGCCGAGGAAGAAGGTTTCGAGCGGCCCGTGCGGCGCGCGCGCGCCGAGGCGCTTCTCCCAGCCGTCGGCGGGCAGGGCGCGGGCGGCGCGGGCGAGCGCGGCGAGCGCGGTTTCGGCCTCGGCGTGGCCCGCCACGAGTTCCTCGGCGCGGCGTTGCAGGCCGCGCGCGCGCGACTTCACGCCGCCGCGCCGGGCGTCCTCGCCGCCGAGGATCCAGCGCCGGAGATCCTGCGCCTCGCGCCCGGTGAGGTGGGCGGAGAACGCCGCGTCGGCGGCGTCGAAGACGTGGTGCCCCTCGTCGAAGACGTAGCGGGTCGGCACGAACGCGTCGTCGAGCCCGCCGAGCGCCGCCTGCGCCATCACCAGCGCGTGGTTGGCGACGACGATGCGGGCGTGGCGCGCGCGCCGCACCGATTTTTCGACGAAGCAGCGGCCGTAGTGGGCGCAGGCGGCGTGCACGCACTCGCCGCGCTTGTCGGTGAGGTCGAGGGTGCGACCGCGCCCGAGCAGGTGCACCAGCCAGCCGGGGAAGTCGCCGCCGATCATCGCGCCGTCGCGCGTCGCCTCGGCCCAGCGGCAGACCAGCCCGAGCGCGGTCATGCCGCGCGGCTCGCGCACCGCGCGTTCGAGGAAGTCTTCGAG
Source organism: Alphaproteobacteria bacterium (assembly GCA_003250275.1). Lineage (GTDB taxonomy): Bacteria > Pseudomonadota > Alphaproteobacteria > Rhodospirillales > Rhodospirillaceae > Oleispirillum. The sequence continues at coordinate 2,935 of QKGW01000135.1, read as the reverse complement.
ATTGAGGAGGCAGAGGATGTTCTCGCGCCCGCGCCGCACCACCACGTGGCGCGCCTTCTCCGCCGGGTCGGGGTAGAGGCGGTCGAGCTCGCCGTCCAACTGGCGCTGAAGATTGCGGGTGAAGGTGCTGATCCACACCGGCGCGCCGTTCTTCTCCGCCCACAGGCTCGCGGGCGCGATGTAGCCGAGGGTCTTGCCGACGCCGGTGCCCGCCTCCGCGAGCACCGCGTTGGGGCCCTCGGCGCTTTCGCGCGGCGCGAAGCCCCAGGCGAGCCCGGCGGCGAAATCCGCCTGACTCGGGCGCTGTTCGGCGTTGGGGCCGAGGAGATCGGCGAGGCGGGCGCGGGTTTCGGCCTCGCCCACCGGGGCGGTGCCGGGCGGCGGCGGCGGGGCCGCGTCCTCCCATTCCTTGAGCCGGTCCCAGACCCGCAGGCCGCGCATCTCGGCGGCCTCGGAGCCGTCGTCGCCCAGTGCCGCGAGCACCGCTGCGCCCCACGGCCAGCCGCTTTTCGCCATCGGGCGGGCGACGCCGAGGGCGCGCCGGGTGTCGCGCTCGTCGAGGCGCGCGAGTTCGCCGAGCAGCACGCGCGCGGCGTCCTGCAGCAGCATCGCCTGATCCTCGGGCGCGTCGCCGGGCGGCGGCAGTTCGAGAGCGTCGGCGAGGCCCGCGGGGGTCGGCACGCAGAACCGCGCGGGCCGCGCGAAGGCGTAGAGTTCGAGGAGGTCGAAGGCTTCCGCGACCTTGCCGCCGAGACGCTCGGCGATCCACAGGCGGTGGCAGAGCAGCGGCGGCGTCGCCGCCCACAGGCGCTTGGCCTCGGCGGGCGCGGGGGTCTGGATTTCGCCATCGGCGTCGATCCAGGCGCAGCCCGAAAGCGTCACCGCGAGCGCCGGTGCGCGGGGCAGAAGCGCGCGGCGGGTCATCGGAACGTCCGGCGGAAGCGGGGGCGGCGGATCATCGCGCGATGATGCCCGAAGCCGTCACCTCCGGCAAGCGTTCGCGCGATGTTCCGCTCAGCCGGGGAGGAACCGCCCAGCGAATTCGGCGATCGGGACCGGGCGGCCGAGGTGGAAGCCCTGCGCCACCGGGCAGCCGAGGAATTCGAGGATCTGGCATTGCTCGGCGGTCTCCACGCCCTCGGCGACGCAGCCGACGCCGTAGGCGTTCGCCATGTTCACCGCGATCGCGGCGAGGCTGTTGCGCGCGTTGGCGACGGTGAGCGGGGTGACGAAGGCGCGGTCGATCTTGAGGGTGTCGATCGGCAGCTGGTCGAAATAGCCGAGCGACGAGTAGCCGGTGCCGAAGTCGTCGAGCGCGATCCGGAAGCCCTCGGCGTTGAGCGCCTGGAGCTGGCCGATCACGCGCGGCGCGTCGCCCATCGCGAACTCCTCGGTGACCTCGAATTCGACGGTCTCGGGGCCGAGCCCGGCGGTGGCGACGCAGGCGAGCAGCCGCTTGGCGAAGCCGGGGTTGTTGAGGTCGGCCATCGAGAGGTTGACCGCCACCGGCAGCGGCGGTTTGCCGGCGCGGGAGGCCGCCCACGCGCCGACGGTCTCGATCACGAAGTCGGTGAGGTCGGAGGTGAGGCCGCCGGATTCGGCGATCGGGATGAATTCGGCGGGGGAGATCGCCTCGCCCTGGCTGGTCCAGCGCAGCAGCGCCTCCGCGCCGACGGTTTCGCGTCCGGGCAGGCTCACCTTCGGCTGCAGCACCACCGCGAGCCCTTCGCGGGTCTTGGCGGCGCGGCGCAGCGCGGTGAGCAGGCTGAAGCGGCGGTCGACGTCGGCGCGCATCGCTTCGGTGTAGGGCAGCACCTGGCCGCGGTGGGTGCGCTCGACGTGGAGCAGAGCCGAACTTGCCGAGCGCATCACCCCGGCGGGATCGGCGTCGACGTCGGCGAGGTTGATCAGCGTCGCGGTGGCGGAAACCGGAATCTCGATGCCGTCGACGAGATAGGGATCGGCGACCGCGCGGTTGACGAGTTCGGCGTCGAGGCGGTCGGCGTCGCCGAGCAGCGCGAACACGCCGTCGCCGACGCGCGCCGCCACCACCTCGCCCTCCGTGGGTTCGGTGAGCGCGCGGTAGACCGAGCCGAGCAGCGCCTGCGCCGTGCCCTGGCCGTGGATCGCGACGATCGCGTCGTAGGAATCGATGCTGATCAGCGCCATCCGCGCCGCCGGGGCGGTCTTGCGGCGGCGGATTTCGAGCGCCGCCTCGAAGGCGTTGAGGTTGGGGATTTCGAGCACCGGGTCGATGTAGGCGAGGCGGTCGAGGCGGGCGATCAGCGAAAGGTTCTCGAACCCGACCGCGACGTTGGTGCAGAACAGCGCGAGCAGCGCGGCGTTCTCCTCCGCCACCTCGCGCGCGGCGTCGACGTAGACGAACAGGCGGCCGCGGCTGGTCGAGGTGCAGTTGACCACCACCGCGCATCCGGTCACCGCCGGGCTCTCGGCGGGCGGCTCGCGCCACGCGGCGAGGATCGGCCCCTCGGGGAGGGCGCTCACCGGGCCGCCCGCGAACGCGGCGTAGCGGCCCACCGCGCTGACCACGCGGCTCTCCGCGCCCTCGCGCGCGGTGGCGCAGATCAGCCCGTGCGGCTCGACGTCGATGAGAGTGGCGGCCTGGGTGAGCACGCCCTGGCAGAACAGCTCGAAGTTGGTGCGCTGGAACAGGCGGCTCGCGCTGTTGACGATCAGTTCCAGGCCCGAGCGGTGGTGAATGAGGCGGCGCATGTTCTCGTAGGTGCGGATCGAGGCGGTGAGCACGGTGATCAGGCGGGTGCGGGTGAGCTCGTCCTTGGTGCGGTAGTCGTCGATCTCGTAGGTCGAGATCACCGAAAGCTCGGGCGCGTAGCCGGGCTGGCCGGTGCGCAGCACGAGGCGGATCTCGAAGAAGCCGGCTTCGCGCAGATCGTGGATCAGCCTGAGCCCGGCG